>JBPCPB010000083.1:0-16713 GCA_050999735.1 Thermomicrobiales bacterium
GTCAGCGTGCTGCTCGGCGTCGGCAATGGCACCTTCACCGCTGTCGGCTCACCGATCCCGATTGCCAGCCCAACCGACGTCGCGGTGGGTGATCTGAACGGCGATGGCAAGGCTGATCTTGTCGTGGCAGACTCGGCATTCAATACGGTACACGCCCTGCGCGGCAACGGCGACGGCACCTTCACCGCCTTCGGTGCGGCGATCGCCGTCGGCGCGTTCCCAAACGCCGTCGCGCTCGGCGATCTGAATGGGGATGGCCATCTCGATCTCGCCGTGGCAAATAATGGGGATTCCACCATCAGTGTGCTGCTCGGCAACGGGAGTGGCGCATTCGCCGCCGCGCCCGGTTCGCCGATTGCGGTCGCGGAGGCTCCGTATTCGCTCGCGCTTGGCGACCTGAATGGGGACGGTCATCTGGACATCGTCACGGGGACGGGGCCTTTGCCTTCACGCGGCAAAGTGTATTCGTTGCTCGGCAACGGCGATGGCACCTTCTTGACTCCCGTCGCTAGTCCGCTCTTCTCGTTCAAGCCCTATACCTCCGTGGCAATCGCGGAAATAGACGGCGACACGAAGCCGGACGTCCTTGTCTCCGGCACAGAGAGTGATGGCGTGGTGGATGTGCTGCACGGGAACGGGGACGGCACCTTCACCTACTCAATGGCTACCGACCGGCTGATCGTCGGCAGCAATCCGAACGGGGTGGCAATCGCCGATCTCAATGGCGACGGGAAACCGGACTTTCTCGTGGCAAACACCGATGATAACACGACCAGCGTCTTCTTCGGCAACGGCAGTGGCGGATTCACGCGGGTCTCCCCCACTCCTCCGATCCCCGGCCCCGGAACCTCCGGTTTCCAGTCCGTCGCCGTCGCGGACTTCAATGGCGACGGCAAACTGGACCTCGCCGTGACCTATGGCTCCGGCAACCTAAGTATCCTCCTCGGTGACGGCCACGGCAACTTCACCCCCACGATGGCCTCACCCATCACCATCAACGGCAGCACGAATATCGCCGTGACCGGCGATTTTAACGGCGACCATAAGGCCGACCTGGCCTTGTTGCTTCCCGGCGGCGACCTTTACGTCCTGCTGGGGAACGGCGATGGCACGTTCAACGCACCCGTCGTCACATCAGCCCCCAGTGGCACGTTCTGGAACACCCTCGCGGTCGGCGATTTGAATGGGGACGGCAAAGCCGATCTCGCCCTGGGTGACTTCGTCCACAACACCGTTACACCACTGATCGGTGCAGGCAACGGCACCTTCACGGTCGGTGCACCGATCACGGTCGGCACGACCCCTGCGGATGTCGAGATCGCCGACCTGAACGGCGACAATAAGGCCGACATCGTCGTCACGAACGCCACAGACAATACCGTCACGGTGCTACTCAGCAATGGCGGCAGCCCGGTCACATTCACGCCAGCGCCCGGCTCGCCGATTTCCGTCGGCATGAAACCGCAACAAGTCGTGATCGCCGATCTGAATGGAGACGGCAAGAAGGATCTCGTTGTGGCGAATGTCAATGACGGCACCGTGAGCGTGCTGCTCGGCGTCGGCAACGGCACGTTCACCACCGCCCCCGGCTCGCCAATCGCCACTGCCGTCGGCAACAACGGCGTCCTGGCGGTCGGCGACCTGAATGGCGACGGTATCCCGGACCTCGCGATCCCCGCCGCCGCCGCCGATGGCTATATTGCCGTGCGCACCGGCAACGGCAATGGCTCCTTCACCGCCAATGGCGCCGCGCTCGGCGGCGCACCTTCTCCGGGCGTCTACGGTGCGGTGAACAGGTTCACCCTCGCGGACGTCAATGGCGACGGCAAGCGGGACATCATCGCGGTCGGTAGCAACATCAGCGTGCTGCTCAACACGACGGTGGTCACACCGCCGATACCGAAACCCGCCCCATCACCGCGCCCCGGCCCGCCGCCCTCGGGTGGCCCGCCGCCGCCCGCGCCGCCATCGCGACCGGGTCCGCCGCCATCGGGTGGCCCGCCACGCCCGATCCCGATCCCACGGCGATAGCGAGTAATGAGTAACGAGTAACGAGGGGGATGGGGCCACAGGTTACTCGTTGCGGAGAGCCTGGCAATCGTTGGCAAGGGGGAAGCAATGGGAACTCTGGACAGACATGGACACTCGCGGTCTCACCAGTTGTTGGTACGACTACTCATTGTGCTCGCCATCGTGCCAGCGGCGCTCATCGCGCCCGCGCCACCGGTGCGGGCAGCGCCCCCGCCCGTGACGTTCAACTATACCAGCGCGGCGAACGCGCCCATCGGCATTGATCCGCAAGCGATCGCCGTCGCCGATCTGAATGGGGACGGCAAGCAGGACCTCGTCGTCGCGAACTGCTTCAGCAACACGGTGAGCGTGTTACTTGGTAAGGGCGACGGGACATTCACGCCCGCGCCCGGTTCGCCAATCGCCGTGGGGACATGCCCGGAAGCGGTCGTCCTCACCGATCTCAACGGCGATGGCAAGCCAGACCTCGTCGTATCAAATTACAACGACGGCACTGTCAGTCTCTTCCTCGGCAACGGCAACGGCACGTTCACGCCGAAGGCGGGATCGCCCTTCGCCGCCGGTTCGACACCGAACTTTCTGGCGGTGGGCGACGTGACCGGGGACGGCAAGAAAGACATCGTCGTGACGAATACGAACGCGAACACCGTCAGCGTGCTCGCGGGGGACGGCAACGGCGGCTTCGGCGCACCGACGGCAATCGCCACCGGGAGTCAACCATTCGGCGTTGCGCTTGGTGACGTAGACGGGGCGCATGGGCTGGACATCCTCGTCGCCAACTCCGGCGACAACACGGTGAGCGTGCTGCTGAACAACGGCAGCGGCGCCTTCAGCCCGGCCCCCGGCTCGCCAATTACGGTCGGGAATACTCCTCAGGAGATCGCACTGGGCAAGATCAACGCGGACAACGCCCTCGATTTCGCCGTCACCAATCTCAGCGATGTCACGAACCCCAGCGACGGCAGCGTCAGTGTCTTCCTGAACAACAACAATGGCACCGGCGCCTTCACCCAAGCCGCCGGCTCGCCGATCGTCTTCCCAAACACAAGCCCGGTCGCGATCGCGCTCGATGACATCAATAACGATAGCAAATTGGACCTCGTCGTGTCGGACAGCGCTAGTTTCGGCACGTACGTGCTGACCGGCAATGGCAATGGCACATTTTCCGCAGTGCCCGGTCAGCCGACGATCACCGGCGGCGTCTTTCCCATCGCCGTCGCGGTCGCGGATGTCAATGGCGACGGCAAAAAGGACATCCTCACGGTGAATGGGGGGGACAACACGATCAGCGTCTCCCTCGGCAACGGCGTCGGCGCCTTCACGACCATCTCACCCTCGCTGCCACTCAACCTCGGTGGGAGCGGGGCGGCACTCGGCGATTTCAACGGCGACGGCAAGCCGGATATTGCCGTCTCTCGCGGCCAGGGCACTCTCTTTGTCAATTTGGGTCTCGGCAATGGCACATTCAACACCGTCGGGCCGTTCACCGTCGGCTACGGCGTCTCAACCACCGCGACGGGGGATGTGAACGGGGACGGCAAGCAGGACATCGTCTCTGTGGCTGCCGGCACCCCCAATATGGTGACGGTGCTGTTGGGCGACGGTCACGGCGGCTTCACGACCGCGCCCGGCTCGCCCTTCTCAGCGGGCGGGAGTTGCTCCGGAACCGGACTCGTCGTTGCCGACCTGAACGGGGACGGCAAGCAGGACCTCGCCATCCCGGACTGTAACGGCAACGTGGACCTCTACTACGGCAACGGCAATGGCACGTTCACCGCCGGCGCGTCGATCACCGGGCTCACCGGAGCGGATGCGATCGCCGCCGCGGACCTGCGCGGCCTCGGCAGGAAAGACCTGATCGTGACCGGCTTTAGCGCCACAAACACCTGGGTGCTTCTGAATGACGGCCACGGGGCCTTCAGCAACGCCCCCGGCTCACCACTGACCGGGAACTATCTGTCGGTCACTGTCGCCGACGTCAATCACGACGGCAAACCCGACCTGATCGTCCCAGGCCATCACGGTGGCGCCCTTGCGTATCAGTTCGTGGGCGTACTGCTCGGTAACGGCGACGGCACCTTCCGGGCGGCGATCGGTTCGCCGCACATCGCCAGTTCGGGCTCCATGCTCGCCGTCGGCGACCTGAACAATGATGGCAATCTGGATATCGTCGCGGTCGGGCAGAGCCTGACCTACGGCGCCCCCGTCATCAATTTTGTGGACGTGCTGCTCGGCAATGGTGACGGCACCTTCGTCACCGATCCGGGGTCGCCCTTCCCCACCGGCTACAACCCGGTGATTCCCCTGATCGCCGATCTGAACGGGGACGGCAAGCCGGACATCGCGGTCGTCGGCCTCACCTCGGCCGTGCTCCTGAACACGTCGCCCTCACCGCCGATACCGAAACCCGCCCCATCACCGCGCCCCGGCCCGCCGCCCTCGGGTGGCCCGCCGCCACCGGCGCCGCCGCCACGACCGGGGCCATCGCCCTCCGGCGGCTCGCCCAACCCGGTGCCCGTCCCACGGCGATAGAGCAGTTTTTGGAAGCACTGAGCCGATAGACATCTGGTGGTGGCGGGCTTCAGCCTGCCACGGCAAGAGGCAGACTAAAGTCCGCCACCACCGGAAAGAGGCCCACGCGTTACTCGTTACTTCCTGTTAGCGGTACGATGCTGCCTGCATATCGAAGAGTTCGGTGTACCGGCCGCCGCGCAGGATCAGTTCGTCGTGTGTGCCGTTCTCGATCACCCGGCCATCCTCGATGACGACGATCCGGCCCGCCATCCGCACGGTGCTGAAGCGGTGGGAAATCAGTACTGCCATCTTCCCCTCCGTCAGGTCGCCGAAGGCTTGGAAGACCTCGTACTCGCTACGGACATCGAGCGAGGAGGTTGGTTCATCCAAAATCAACAGGTCGGCATCACGCATGAAGGCGCGGGCGAGGGCGACCTTCTGCCACTGGCCGATGCTCAATTCCTGCCCATCCTGGAACCAGCGTCCAAGCGGCGTCTCGTACCCCTGCGGCAGCGCGGCGATCACCGCGTCCGCGCCCGCCTCGATGGCGGAGCGCTCGATGCGCCCGGTCTCGTCCATCGCCTCGATGCGCCCGAAGCCAATGTTCTCGCCCGCCGTCAGTTGGTACTTCACGTAGTCCTGGAAGATGACACCGACGCGGGAACGCAATTCCCCCGGGTCGAAGTCGCGCAGGTCAATGCCATCAATCGTGATGCTTCCCTCGGTCGGGTCGTAGAGCCGCGTGAGCAGTTTGACGAGCGTCGTCTTGCCCGCGCCGTTCGCGCCGACGAGCGCGACCGTCTCCCCCGGCCGGATGGCGAAGGAGATGTCCTCCAGCACCCATTTCTCCGTGCCCGGATACTTGAAACTGACATGATCGAGCACGATCCCCTC
Source organism: Thermomicrobiales bacterium (assembly GCA_050999735.1). Taxonomy (GTDB): domain Bacteria; phylum Chloroflexota; class Chloroflexia; order Thermomicrobiales; family JALYUS01; genus JALYUS01. Next base: position 5,440 of record JBPCPB010000083.1, read on the forward strand.
GCGAATCGGCGTCGGCACCGGCAAGGGATCGGCGCGCACCGGCAGTTCCGGGGCGTAGGCGAGGAAGGCGAAGAGGTTGCTCAGGAAGAGGGAGTTCTCATAGGTGCTGCCGATGCCGGAGAGAATATTGGAAACCTGCGACTGGCTCTGCTGGAACGCCTGGTAGTAGAGCGTCAGACCGCCGACGGTGATGTGCCCCGCGATCACTTCCAGCACGACGTAGATGTAGGTCAGGCCGGAGACGACCGTGCCGAGCGCACCGAGGGCGAACTGCGAGGTGGTGCGGCGCACGGTCAGGTCGCGGTTTTCCTTGTAGAACGTGGCGAAAATCTGCCGGTAGCGCTCCAGGAGCGTGCCATGCAACCCGAAGATGCGCAGTTCCTTGACCGGGTAATCGGTCGTCAGCAGGTAGCCGAGATAGTTGAGGCGGCGTTGATCCGGCGCGCGGCCAGTGAGCAGGGAGAAGAACTGCCCACTGTACTTCGCCTGGTAAATGAACGAGGGGATCGAGACCGCGACGACGAGCAGCACGAGCCACCATGAGAGCGACGCCAGCACACCGATCACGGAGACGAGCGTCACGGTGCTGCGCAGTAAGCCGAACAGTTGCTGCACCATCTGGCTTGGCCGGTAGCCCGCCTCACGTCGCGCGTTCTCCAGTTTGTCGTAGAACTGCGCGTTCTCGAAATAGGAAAGATCGAGCGCGTTCGCCTTCTCCATCAGCCGCACGCTGATGTAATTGGAGAGGAGATCGCTTTGCAGGCTCGTGACGAGCGTGCTCACCGTCTGCAAGAGGGACGCGAGCAACTGCACGCCGAACCAGAGCGCGACGAGCGTGAGCACATACTGCGTCTGAGCGCGCGTCTGCACCTGGAAGGCTTTGATGACGCCATCCACAATCGCCTTCGAGAAGTAGAGCGTGATGGCGGGCAGGACGCCCTGCACGACGGTGAGCAGGGCGTTCGTCGTGGCGAAGCGGGGCGTCGCCTCCCAGACGAGTCCGAGTGCCTTCGGGATCATCTGGAAGGCAAGCCGGGCGCGAGCGCGAAACGTCTCGGGCTGATTGGGGCGGACGGGGCGACCGTCGCGTCCCATCCGTGGGATGGGAGAAGAAGCTGCCAATGAACGTCCTCCTCGGTTATTCAAATGTCCGAGCGTCCGTGGCATCCGCCACCGTCGCCGACACAGCCGCATCACGCGCGATAATCTCGCGCACGTCGTTCTTGCATCGCTCCACCGCCGCCCGGACTTCGCGGGGCGTCGCGTCATCGCCCCGAACCGTCGCGGACCGCACGGCGACCCAGACGGTGCGCGTTAACTCCCGCAGTTCGTCCTGCACGAAGCCGAATTCGGGGCGATTCATGCCTGGGTCGGCGGCGCTGGTGAATCGCGCCCAGAAATGCCGGATCGCCTCCGCATGTTCGTCCAGCGCGCTCCGCCCCGTGTCCGTCAGTGCGTAAACCCGCCGGTCCTCCTCCTGCCCCGCCAGGACGAACCCAAGATCGCCCAGCAGTTGCAGCGTCGGGTAGACCGCGCCGGGGCTGGGCGCATACACACCGCCCGTCCGCTCATCGAGCCACTTGATGATCTCATATCCGTGCTTCGGCCCGTCCCGCAGCGCGTCCAGAAGCACATAACGCATCATGCCGCGTTCAACGCGACCGCGCCGCCCGCGCCCCTCGAACCATTCTTCATTGTCCTGACCGTGCCACCCACGATGCGGCCCGCGCTCGCCCCTCTGTGGGTACTGCGTCTCCCGATCCCGATCCCGATTAAAGCCTCTTCCTCCGTCACGCATGTGCATACTCCTTTGTTGGTTGCGTTCTAACGTAGTTATCACGATATATCGCGATGCGATCATGATAGAGCACGAGTCAAGCGTTGTCAAGTCTCTCCGATCGTGGTTCTCTCTCTTTCAGAACAGAGAGCGTGCAGGTATCCTTCCGTTGCGGTACTGATCGAATGGCTAGGTGGACAGGAGCAATGGGCAATACGTAGCGCGCATTTCCCCGCCGAGCAGTTGGGATTGGGACAGAATACGGTCCGTAGGTTCATACTCTCTTCTCCTACGCAAGGTAGCGTGACTTATATATTTAGTTCTTCATTAATGAATCATCGCTACCCGAGAGGCCTGAACCAGTCAGGGCGCATGGCGCGTGTCAAGATTGTCGCGCTCCCGCATCTATGGTAGTGGAACCGGCTCCACATATGGGCGACAAGTGGAAGGAAGGGATACTCCTTGATACGCTCGGTGGCGGATGCGGCAGCGGCGACTTCAGGAGAGGCAACAGCGGATCGCTTCGCCCAGATTTACCATAAACTCTTCCCGCCGCTCTATGGCTATGTCCACTTCCGCGTCGGCGACCGTCATGTTGCGGAGGACATCACAGCGCAAGTCTTCGAACGTGCGCTCTCTCACGTCGCCACCGTGCGACAACCAGACCGGCTCCGGCCCTGGCTTTTCGCCATCGCCCGTAATGCCGTCGCGGAATACTGCGGCAACGGTTCGCCGTCGAGGAGGGATAAGGAGATGAGACCGGAATATGATACGCACGATCACACGGCGATCGCCGATCACGCACTGGAAACACTGCTGACAGATTGTCTACGCCCGCAGCGGGAAGCCGCGTCCGGCTTTCGCGAGCGGTTGGAATCGCGCCTGATTGCGCAATTACCGACCGCCCCGCAGCCGTGGCGACCGATCTGGTTAGAGACGTTCCGCTACTCTACTCGACGCTGGCAGCGTGGCGCGAGCACGGCGGTCGGGGCTGTCCTTATCCTTTCAATCGCTGTCGGCGCGTTCCAATGGACAAGTCGCCCCCAGCCGGCGAACGCCGCCGACATCATGCGAAAGGCGGCGGCGACCGCGAACGATCCCGCCGCCGCTGGCATACGCAGCTTCCATTACGTGCTTGGGAGCGGTGCGGCGGCGCCTTCGGGAACGACGCAACGCTATGCTGCCACGGACGAACGCTGGGGCGCGCTGCCGAACCGCTGGCGCATCGAGCATCGCTCGAACCTCCCACTCTCCTCGCATGGCCTGAGTGGTGACGGAGGGAGCACGAGCGACGGCACGACGGAGTGGAGTTACGACTACTACAACCGGCGCCTGGATGTGCGGATTGGCGCACTCCCCGTCGGCTCGAAGACGCCTTTGCCGATTGTCTTTGCGCTCACAGACGGTGCGGTGCAACCCGGCATGATGCCGTCATACATCCCGGATTGCTTCCATCCGAAACTGGTAGGCGAGGCGACGGTAGCGGGTCGGCCCGCGTACATGCTTGATCTTGGCCCCTCCTTCTGCCCCGCAGGCTACACCGCCTACGCCGATGGTACCGTCGTCACCAACCCGGTACTGCCACCCGATCAGCAGGGCAAGAGCATGATGTGGATAGATACGCAGACGTATTTCCTCCTCAAGCAGGAGTTCTACAAGCCGGACGGGACGCTGCAATCGAGCGCGGAAGTGACGCGGATCGAATACAACATCGCCATCCCAGACAGTGTCTTCACCTACGCACCACCGACCGACGCAAACGTCACAGATCTGCGACCGGGACCATATACACTGCCCTCGTATCCCGAGATCGTACTGCCAGGCGAAGCGCCGGACGGGCTGGTTCCCCCACCCGGCACCCCACCGTTGCATTATCCCGGTTCGCCCACGCGAGCGACACATCCCTGAGCGCAATCACCGCGACTTCGGAGACCGGTAGAATGGAGCAACAACCGATGACCAGTACGCCGCTTCGCGTTATCCTCGACTGCGATACCGCTAATGAGATAGACGACCAGTTCGCGATTGCCTACGCGCTCGGCTCGCCGTCGCTCGATGTGCGCGGCGTAATCTCCGTGCAGAACACACTGATTCACGGCGCGAGTTCGGTGGAGCGCTATCAGGGGGAGGCGGAACGTGTCGTCGCGCTCTGCGGCAAAAGGGCGAGTGTACCCTGCCTGCGTGGCGCAATCGGCCCGATGGAGACGCGCGAAACGCCGGTGCCGAGCGAGGGGCTGGACTTCCTGATCGCCGAGGCGAAACAGGGGCCGCTGACGATCATCGCTACCGGGCCGATCACGGATGTCGCCTCGCTCCTGCTCGTCGCGCCGGCGGTGCGGGAGAACCTGCGCGTTGTCTGGCTCGGTGGCTTCCCCGATGCCGCAACGTACACGCGCTGGCGGCTTGGCGAACTGAACGGGCGGGCGGACATCGCCGCGTGGCGCGTCCTCTTCGCGCAACCCGTCGCACTCCTGCAATTGCCCGGCTGGCCCGGCGTGGCGAAACTCATCGTCGAGTACGGCCCATATATCGAGGAACTGCGCGCGCTGGATCGCCCGATCGCGACCTATCTCGCCGATATTTCCGCCGCGTGGCAGGAGCAGCGCTCGGCGCTCGGTTATGGCCACGAGACGCGCAAAATTCTCTGGGATGTCGCCAACGTCGCTGCCGTCATCGCCCCTGCTGCCGTCATTGTCACGCCGGCCGCGACGCCGACGCTCGATGTCGCGGGCGCGCATGATTTCGACCATCCCGGCCGGATCGTTGATGTCGTCACCGACCTCGATGCCGCGTGGATCCTCGCCGATCTGCGCGCGGCGCTCCTGCGGCTTCCCAGCACCGTGCAAACCCACCGTTGAAACCGGATTAGTGCATAACACCTTCTCGGTTTGCGACTACGACTTCAGGAAGTAATCACTGACCGCTGCGGCGACTTCTCGCGGCGCCTTCTTGTCGATCCCGAAGTGATCAAGAGTCGGGAATTCCTTTGTCTCGGAGTGCGGCAGCACCGCCGCCAGCCGCTCCATGGCCGTATTCACCCACTTGCTATCGCTCTTCCCGCCGTACATGAGCAGGACCTCCGCGGATATCTCTCGGTAGTTCTCGTAGCTGCTGTCGAGCCGCGCAACTGCCCGATGTTCGCGCAGATTCTCGGGGAGCAGGCCGAGCATCTGCTGGCGTTCATGGGAGCTGAGGAAAATCCTCAGCAGCAGCTTCATCAGCCAACGGGGCGCTTTGCGCGCGCGCGCGGGGCCGGTGCCGCGCGTGAACTCGACGAATGCGTCGAAGTATTTCTCCTCGGCGAGCTTCTTCTCGTAGCCGGGCATCCAGTCCATGGGGATGGACCGATCAATCGAGACGCCGGGTTCGTACACGGCGATCTTCGTGAGGGCGTGGTTGTCGCGGGCGCTTTCCAGGGCGGCGAGCCCACCGGAACTGTTGCCGACGAGGAAGGACGCGCCGGTTCTTTCCTGCAGGGCGAGCACATCGTCGCGCTCTTTGGCCATGCTGTAATCGTCGCCCTGTGGGCTGCTGCAGCCGCGCCCGCGACGCTCGATGACGTGGACCGTGAAGTGCTCGGCCAGGGCGCGCGCGAAGTCGGCGTAGTCAGCGGCCATCGAGAGAGCGCCGGGGATGATGAGGACCGACGGCCCATCTCCCATGGAGAGATAGCGTATCTCGGCCCCATCCCTGGAGCGCACGGTGAGGGCGGTGTCCATCGTTGCACTCGTGTGATTCTGGGTCATGACTGTTCCTCCTTCATTTTAGTCACGAGCGCGCGGTATACTCGTTCGGTCAGTTCGCTGTAGTGTTGGGCATCGACACCGGCGGCGACCATCAGCCGGTCGAAGCGCCCATCAAGTAGCTGTCTTCCCTTTACGACAATCTCGCTCCCGCCGGGGGTGATGGTCACGAAGCGTTTCCGCCCATGCTCCGGGCTGGAGGTCGTCGTGACATAGCCATCTTTTGCGAGCTGCAGGAGCATGGCGCTGACAGCCGGATCGCTATAGCCCAAGGCGACCGCCAGTTCATGCTGGGTGACGGTCCCGCAGTCCTGCAATATGAGCAGGAAGAGGGCGCGCTTGTAGGAGATGCCCACCTGCGCCCGCAGCAGCGTATCGGCCGCGCGGTCCAGTGCGAAGACGAGTTTATGTAAGCGATAGGCGGGAGTATTGTCCGTCACAGTGTTAACTCCTTAATATTAAGAGTGTAACACATGGAGGGTAGCCGGGCAACTGTTTTTGGGTGAATGTCACCTCAAGAAAAAGACCGATACCTGCACCGATCTCGGAGGGATAGGGTCTACGTGCGGTATTCATACCGAAAATCCCCGCGCCGCCAAGTTCATAACACCCTCGAGGACTCACGCAGTTTGCGAGAGAAAATCCGGTGGTACGGGTGCCCTCTAGGCAGATTTCCGGCCTGCCGTTCCCCGCCGAGAGGCAGGCTTTCCAGCCTGCTACACCGGGAAAACGCTGTTATGTCCGGATGTCAGTTTGCGCTCCTTGCGCCCTCTGCGTCTTTGCGGTTCAAGCGGTTTCGTCTTCTCCCGTGGCGTCTTTCATGCGATGCTCTGTGGTGAGACGCGATCCGCGCGGCACGGAGCATCGCAGTAGCAATGAGGGTGCCTTTATGAGCCAATCGTCCATGCCCTACAACGATCATATGCAGTTGATGGAGCAGTGCATCGCCAACTGTCAGGCATGCCTCGTCGCCTGCGAGCGATGCATTGATAGTTGCCTGACGAGCGAGCAGGTAGTGACGATGACCGAGTGCGTCCGGCTCTGCCGCGACTGCTCGGACACGTGCACACTCTGCGTCCGCTTTATGGCGCGCGGCTCGCACTACCACGGCAACCTCTGCGCGGTCTGCGCGGGCATCTGCGCGGCCTGCGCGGCGGAGTGCGAGAAGCAGCACGCGGTGGCGGCCTGCCAGACCTGCGCGGCAGCCTGCCGCCGCTGCGAGGAGACGTGCCGCCAGATGGGCCAGATGGCGATCTAAGCGGCGTGATGCGGATTGACACGTCAGGGGCAACACGCACAGTCGAAAGGCCGTGACGGCGATCCACGCAGCGCTCATGAAGCATGGCATCGCACTGTATAATCCGAACGCATAGTCTCTCCGTCCCTCACCGTGCCGCATGATTAGGGCTTACGCAGTTCGCCGGAGAAAACCCGGTGGTAGCAGGCTTTCCAGCCTGCCCCTCTTCGCGGAAACGGTAGGCGGGAAAGCCGGCTACCACCACCTTTTTCTCGCATCTGTTCGTCGTTATGTCCGGATGTCAGTGTGGCGCCGTTTGACGGCGGCGTGCCAATCCCCTACGCTCATCAGACAAGGATTGACCCGACACGCGACAAAGGAGTGCGGATGTACGCCCTACGCTGGCTCCAACGCATGGCACGCTCGCACCGCCGGATGGCGAGCCTCGTCATGCTCTTTGCCCTCATCACCGGGAGCGCGACGGGCGGCGCGGCGCTCCTGATCGGCAAGCAGACGGAGGGGTGGTTCCTCATCCCAACGAATCAGACGGTGCGCTCCACCGGGCAGGTGACGCTCCTCGATCAACGCCCCGTGGATATGGCGCTCCGGCCGGACGGCTCGCAACTCGCCGTGATGACGACGAATCTCACCTATCTGCTCAACCCCACGACGGGCGAAATCACGCAGCAGTTCGACAAGCAGGATCGTAATGTCGCGGGCCTCGCCTACAGCCCGGACGGCACGCACCTCTACTACGCGAAAGGGAAAGATCACAAAATCGGCGTCGCCGCGATTGACCCCGCCGGCAAGGCAACCTTCGAGGGCGACATTGACACCGGGGCGAAGACGTGGCCCGCCGGTCTCTCCGTCAGCCCGGACGGGGCGACGCTCTACGTCGCGCTCTTTGGCACGAACAGCATGGGTATCATTCATCTCGCCGACCGGAGCGTGAAGAAGACTGTCCCGGTCGGCAGTTCGCCCTTCGGCGCGTACATCTCGCCGGACGGCACGGCGGTCTACACGAGTAACTGGGGCGGCCCACTCCCGCAACCCGGCGACGCCGTTGACCCGCTCTTCCCCGTTCGCGTGGACCCGACAACCGGTGCGTCCGCCGCCGGATCACTCTCTGTCTACGATGTCGCGGCGGATACGATGCGGCCGGAGATTGCCGTCGGGCTACATCCGACGGCGATGGTCTTCAGCAAGGAATCCACACGGCTCTACGTCGCCAACTCGAACGAAGACACGATCTCCGTTCTCGACCTGACTGCGGCACGCGGCACGAACCCGGAGATCGAGCGCATCTCCGTCCGCCCCGATGGGTTGCCCTTCGGCTCGATGCCGAATGGCCTCGCCCTCAGCCCGGACCTGACGACGCTCTACGTCGCCAACTGCGGCAACAACGCCATCGCCGTCATCCGCCTCGACAGCCGCGTCCGGCCACCGGGGACGTATACCGGCCCGAATGCCGACGCCCCCGCGACGAGCGGCGTAATCGGCTTCATCCCCACCGAGTGGTATCCGATTGCTGTGACCGTCTCGGCGGACGGAACGAAACTGGCGGTCGCGAATAACAAGGGCGAAGGCTCCCTCGGCACGCCGCAACGCGCCATCCCGAACGGCGGCAAGAGCGTTTTCAGTCTGACCGGCAGCGTCACCTTCGTGGATGTCCCGAATGCCGATCAGTTGGCGGCGGAGACCGCACAGTTCAACGAGAACAATCCATACGGCGCCGCGCTCGCCGGTTCGCTGCAACCACCCCGCCCCGATGCCACGCCGACGCCCGTACCCGCCCGCATTGGCGAGCCGTCCGTCTTCAAACACGTCCTCTATGTCATCAAGGAGAACCGGACGTACGATCAGGTACTCGGCGATCTGGGCAAGGGGAACAGCGAGCCGAAACTGGCGCAGTTCCCGCGCCGCGTCAGCCCGAACCATCACGCCCTCGCCGATCGCTTCGGCCTGCTGGACAACTACTACGCCAGTTCGGTGAACAGCGCGGACGGCCACCAATGGACGGACGAGGCGGTCGCGAATGTCTTCGCCGAGCGGGTCTACGGCTTCTATCCCTCCAACAACCCGATGGGCATCACGTCCTACGGCAACAGTTCGCTCGACCTGCCGCCCGATTCGCTCTGGAGCAACGCGCTCAATCATGGCGTTTCGCTCCGCAACTACGGCGAGGACGGTATCAACACCGTCACGCAAAACGGCCAGGAAGTACCGGCGCCAAGCCTCAATTGGAGCGCGCTGTATAAGGACTGGCGAGACAAAACCGGCCTCTTCACCTACACCGCGAGCGCGATCACGCCGCCACTCCTCAGCACGGAGGATCACGCCTACCCTGCCTTCGAGACGGCGATTCCTGACCAGATCCGCGCGGATGAGTGGCAGCGCGAGTTCGATGGCTACGTCGCGATGGGCGACCTGCCGCAGTTGAGCGTCATCTGGCTGCCGGATGACCATACCTCCGGCCTGAAATCCAGCGCGCCGACGCCGGAAGCGCAAGTCGCGGACAATGACCTCGCGCTGGGAAGGATCGTTGATACGCTCAGCCACTCGCCCTACTGGAAGGATACAGCGGTCTTCGTCACCGAGGATGACGCGCAGAATGGCGTGGACCATGTAGATGGCCACCGGACGGTCGGCATGGTGATTAGCGCGTATGGCAAGCAGGGCATCGTGGACAGCACGCTCTACAACCAGACGAGCATGGTGCGGACGATCGAGCAAATCCTCGGCCTGCCGCCGATGAACCAATTTGACCTCACCGCGCCACTGATGACGACGATGTTCGCCGACACGCCCGACCTCACGCCCTACACCGTGATCCCGAACCAAATCCCGCTCGATATGCTCAATGGGCAGGCCAGCGCCTTGACCGGCCAGGCGCGCGAGGATGCGCGCGTCTCGGACACGCTCGATTTCAGCGTGCCGGACGCCACCGACCCGACGATCCTCAACCCGATCATCTGGCGCGCGACGATGGGCAATCGCCCCTATCCGCACTTCGCGTGGGAGAAGAGCAAACCCACCGGGCGCGACGACGATGGCTGAATCGGCAGGGCGTCCGGTACGATGCCGCGGATATCGGTGGTACGATGCGCTTCTCGATCAGTCCTTCCGTCGCAAGGAGATGTATCTATGACAGCCCAGACTGCACAGCGCCCCGTCCATCTCGTCGGCAGTGTCCCGCTCGCCAATGAGGAGGACGTTTTCCGCACCGCGAGCGCGATCCTCGGCGATCGCGTCCGGCGCATCCCGGATGGTGAGACGGGTGTGCGGACGAACTGGATCGGCTGGCAAACGACTGTTTTCGCGCGCAACCCGTCGCTGGAAGCCGTACCGGATACCGGGAAAGAGTACGGCCAACTGGTGCAGTACCGCCTCCGCCCCGGCGTCGCCGAAGATGACATTGCGTTCGACAATCTGGGCTACGCCGATGCCGCGATCGCCTCGTACCAGACCTTCGCGCGGCTGAAGCGAGAAGGGACGATCCCCGCCACGACCCGCTTCCTGGTCTGCCTGCCGACGCCACTCGCCCCCGTCACCGCGTTCATCGAGCGCGCGTCGCAGCCAGCGATCGAGCTGGCATACGAGGCGCGGATGCTCGCGGAAGTGGATCGGATCGGCGCGACGATCCCGCACGACCAACTGGCGATCCAATGGGACACCGCCGTTGAGTTTGCGATTTTGGAGGGCGTCGGCTGGCAGACGCGTCTCGACGATGTGCGCGGCGGCATCATTGACCGGCTCGTGCGGATCGGCGAGCGCGTGCCGCCGGATGTGGAGATGGGCTATCACCTCTGCTATGGCGACGCGGGCCATCAGCATTTCATGCAGCCCAAAGACGCCGCGCATCTCGTCGCCGTCGCCAACGACGTTTCCGCCCGCCTCCAACGCCCGATCAACTGGATTCACATGCCCGTACCCCGCGAGCGGAACGATGAACCGTTCTTCGCGCCGCTCGGCAACCTCACCCTGCACCCGGAGACGGAACTCTATCTCGGCCTCGTCCATTACACGGACGGTGTGGAGGGCGCGCGCAAGCGGATCGCGGCAGCGCAACGTTTCGTTCCGACCTTCGGCATCGCCACGGAATGCGGCTTCGGTCGCCGCCCGCCGGAGACGGTCGTGCCGCTCATGGCGATCCATCGCGACGTGGCAGATGACGCGCTATGAGCGCACCGCCTGTTCGGTGCTTCGCGCGTCACTGCCGAGCGTCGCATCAGCGGCCTGCGTGACGACATCGTCCATCCACGCATTGATGCTCTTACCCGTCTGCGCCGCCGCGAGTGCGATCTTACGGTGGTGTTCCGGCGTCGTGCGGAAGGGTAGTTTGCCGGAGTACGGGCGATCCGGCTCGAATCCATCTTCGGCAGCCCACGCGAGGTAATCATCCACGGTTTCGTGAAATATGGTAACCGCTTCGGCGGGTGTTTCCGCCTCAAAATAGAGTACGTCACGCAAGTCGAGAACGCGACCGGAGATAATCTCCCCTTCGGCATCCACGTCCA
>JBPCPB010000085.1:0-21209 GCA_050999735.1 Thermomicrobiales bacterium
GAGCGGAGCGGGTTGAGCGTCTCGATCTTGAGCAGCAGCCGCACACCCAGTGCATCACTAAGGGGTTCGCACACGAACTGTGGCGAGTGCAAGAAGATTGGGTCAACGATACGCGCGGCCTGCTCGATGCGTTCGAGCGACAGCCGATGTGGTGACGATGTCATGCAATTGCTCCCACGACCGATACACCTTCCGTCTCCGTCGCTCCTTCACCCCGATGGAAGCCTATCATACCTTGTTCTCCGGGCCGTTCGCCCGCGTTGCAGGTGACGTAGCAGACAGTAGCGAGCTAATAAATACACAGTTCATATCAACATAGCGCTCAAGATGCCGCAGATGCTGATCATCCGCCTTTTGGCATCGTGTGATGTGCCTCGACAAGAAAGACGATATTGGACGCGGCAAGATGGAGCGCGAATGCAACGGTATGCCCGAAACCTTCTTCTCCGTCCTTGCCTTGACTATGCCGACCCAACGTATCGCTCAACGCAGGTCATCTGGGCTGAATCTGGGCAAAACATAGGGACAGCCGCGCGACTGTCCCTGCTCCTACGTAGCGATTGCGTACAATGTGCATCACCCAAGCCAGACGGCGCGCCCTCAGCTCACCGCTCTCTTCACGAGCGCGGCGATCCTTGCCTCGTCGGCGGCAGTCAACTCCGTCAGCGCGAAGGCGGTCGGCCACATGGCGCCTTCGTCGAGGTTCGCCGCGTCGTTGAAGCCGAACGTCGCGTACCTCGTCTTGAACTTCTGCGCGCATTGGAAGAAGCAGACGATCTTGCCGTCCTTGGCATACGCGGGCATCCCATACCAGGTTTTCGGCGCGAGGGCTGGCGCGCTGGCTGGGATGATTGCATGGAGCCGCTCGCCCATGGCGCGATCCGGTTCCGTCATCGCGGCGATCGCCGCAAGCACGGCGCTTTCCCCTTCCACCTTGTCCTTGTCCGCGCGCGTGGCCGCCTTCAGTTCTCGGGCGCGCGCCTTCATCGCGGCTCGTTCCTCGTCCGTGAATCCCTGGGACTTCTCGCCGCTCGCGGTGGTGCTCTTAGCGGACTTCTGCGTGGCCTTCTTGTCGCCTACTTGCATAGAGGATTCCTTTCTCCTGCATTAATAAAGTGCTTCACCTCGAATCGCACGAGACACCTGCCTTACGTGACCCAACGACGCAAGAAACACCGTAGCACAAACGTTCGTATTTGTCCAGCCTCATTTCAGCCTCCATAGTACGATCGTTTCCTTTCCGATGGTTCAACAGACGCAGGAACAACGCTAGTACCCTGATTCCGCTTCCTGCCGAACGACGCATGTCAGATTGGCACGATCAGACTGTCGAGGTCGCGCGGATAAAAGGTGAGGGCGTCGCAGCCGGTTTCGGTGATGACGACGGTGTCGGAGTGGCGGAAGCCAGCGAAACCGGGGACGTAGAGGCCGGGTTCGACGCTGAGGACCATGCCGGGTTTCAATTCGGTCTCATCACCCATGTCAATAAAGGGCTGCTCGTGCCCCTCCAAACCGATGCCGTGGCCGGTGTGGTGGCGCTGCAACTCGGCGTGACCCATCGCGGCGATGGCGCCAGAGATGTCGCGCTCGGCGTCGGCGCAGGTGCGGCCGGGACGCAAGGCGGCGAAGGCGACTTCCTGGATGTGCGTCATCGCGTCGAAGTATGTGCGAAATTCCTCAGACGGCTCGCCGACGATCATCGTCCGCTCCAACTCAGAATGGTAGCCACCGACGAGCGCGCCCGCGCCAGTGATAATCACATCGCCAGGCCGCAACCCGCCCTCGCGCCGCATGCCGTGCGGCATGGAGGTATTCGTCCCGGCAATGAACATCGCCGAGGCCGGAGAGCGCTGGACGCCGCGCCCGCCACCAACGTAGGTCGGGCCGAGGGTATCGAGCATCGTCGTCGTGGCGGCGAGGGTGGCGCGCAGGCTGACCTCGATCTCGCTGCGACCAACCGCCATCTCCTTCTGGAGGATGCGGTGCGCAAGGTTGCCCCAGCGGGCGCTCTCGCGGATCAGTTGCAGTTCGTGTGCCGTCTTCACCTGCCGGGGTGTGTCAATCAGGTCTGCCGCCTGCACGACCGTCGCGCCGTCCGCAATCGCCGTGACGGACGGGCCGCGATAGCCATTGACGTCGCCGTAACCGTCCGCGTCCACGCCAATCTTCTTGCCCTGCCCGGTCAGTTTCAATTCTTTGAGCAGCACGGCGAGATGCTGCATCGGGTGCGTGCCGCTCGGTCCAGCGGGATATTCCGGGTAGACGGCGAAGTGCCCGACGCCGGTGGACTTCCGCACATGCTCTTGCTCCAACGCCGGGATCAGGACGCCGAGGTCGCCGGATGCCGGGATAATCAGCGCCATCGGTCGCTCGGTCGTCGCGTGCGTGAAGCCGGTGAGATAGACGATGCGGATCGAGTTGAAGAGGATCAGCGCGTCCAGCCCGTCGCGCTCCATCGCCCGGCGCGTCGCCGCGATTCTCTCCTCATACTCCGCCCGCGTGATTGCCAATGTCTCAATCGGCGCAACTATTGCCGGTGCCGTCGCCGCCATCGCACACTCCCTTCCCTCAACGATCCATCATCCCGGGCAATGGTAACAGAAGCCGATTGAACCGCAGAGACACCTGGAAAAGGATTACGCACAGAGGACACGGAGGACACAGAGCACACAGAGGAATCCAAATCTTTGCTTTCTCTGTGCCCTCTGTGGTCTCTGTGTCCTCTGTGCTCGCATCATCTCTTGGCGTCGTTGGCGATTCGAATCTCCGGCTACTTCGGGCGGATGGCGACGCCGATGCGGTCCATGAGGTCGCCCATGCCGCCGCGCGAGAGTTTCGCCGCGCGTGCCGCCTCCGCGACGTTCGTTGCCGCGCCGGAGACGTAGAGGGCAATCGCAATCGCCTCCCGCCGCGCCGCATCCGACAGGCCATTCCACTTCTCCGCGAGGTCCTTCGGTACCGGATAGCCGATCTCTACCATCTCGTCACTCATCGTTCATCCCTCCTCATCACGTAATCGGCCTCCATGTCGCTATCAATGTAGCGGTCATTCTCGCACGGCTCAATATCCCCACCCTCTTTTCTCCCCTCTTTGCGTCCTCTGCGCTCTTTGCTGGGCGCCCTTTGGGCAGCATGCGGTTCACTCGGTTTCCGTTCCGCATCCGGTTTCGACCACCGTCGCGCCCGTGACCGCGATCAGGTCCGCGACACGCAGGCGGAGGTCGAGGCCGCGCTGGCCGCCGCTAACGTAGAGCATATCAAGCGTGGTCGCACTTGCATCGAGGTAGACGGCGAAGGGCGTATTGAGGAGGGCGAGCGCCGAGATGCCACCAACTTTCAGACCGGTCAATTGCTCCGCCTCGCGCTGCGACGCCATGCGGACACTCTTCTCGCCGACGGCGCGGGCGAACCGGCGCAGGTCGAGTTCCCTGCTCGCGGGCAGCATAACGAGCATCGGCTTCGTGCCGCGCGCCTCGGACAGCACGACGAGCGTCTTGAAGACCTCCGCCTCCGGGATGCCGAGCGTCGCCGCGACGCCATCCGCCGAGCGAATCGTGTCCGAGAAGGTATGCGTCTCGTACGGTATCCTGCGCTGATCGAGCGCCCGCATCGCATTCGTCTTCCGCATCCATGCCTCCTCACCGGAATGATACACAAATCACGGATGATGTAGACTGCATCGGCAGACCGTGGGAATCACTTTCGCGGTGGAACGCGATTGAGAAGGCAGAGCGGGAGTGCATCGGTGCAATTGCCGCATGTTGAGAATGTCCCGGTGGCACTCGCCAAGGCGCGATCTCTCCTCGATACGAACCATTCGCAGAACGGCGGAAAGGCTGCGTTCTTCCTCGCCTTCGGCTTCCGCCTCGATGCACCGGAAATACTGGCGGAAACCTTGCTGCGCCATGTGTTGGCCCATGATGTCACCGATGTACAGCAACACGCGTATGGAACGCGCTATACTGTTTCTGGGACGCTGGAGACGCCGGATGGACGCAACCCGACGGTGGACGCGGGATGGTTCATTGATCCAGGGAGCGTGACGCCCCGATTGACGACCGCGACTCCCGGACGGAAAGGATCGTCGTGATGTTCCATGAATTGGATACCGTCGCGCTGACGCATGACCTGTCGGAGTACGGATTGAAGGCTGGCACGGAGGGCGTTGTCTTACTGACGCATGACTGGGCGAAGCCGCAAGGTCTGACGTTGGAGTTTTTCGTTGGGAGCCACCCGTGGACGCCGGAAAGTGGCGAGGACTACCCGGCCGTGACCCTTTCGTTGCCTGCCGATCAGGTACGATTGATAAAGCGCCATGAGACGCGTGCTGATGGCGAGATGAGCGCGGATCAGATACACGCCGCTGAGGGGCGCATGCGCGCCGTTTCACCGCGCCATCCATCGCGATGACGTAACCGCGCATTGAGCGCGTATTCCATATTCATCTTCTTCCTTGCTCATTGTTGGAGAGGATACACGGCCCCGAAATTGCTGTCCTGCTTTATGCATGACGGCGTAGACGATGAGCGTGCAAGGATGACAGGCGGAAAGGGATATACACATGGCGACGACGGCGACACCGATGCGGACGGAACGGGACTCGCTTGGCGAGGTACCAGTACCGACGGACGCGCTCTATGGGGCGCAGACGGCGCGGGCGGTGGAGAATTTCCCGATCTCCGGCATTCGGCCGCATCGCGTCTTCATCGAGAGCACGGCGATGGTCAAATGGGCGGCGGCAATGGCGAACATGGCAATTGGCAAACTCTCGTCGGAAAAAGGCGACGCCATCACGCGCGCTGCGCAGGAGATCATTGACGGTCAACATCACGCGCAGTTCGTCGTGGATGTCTTCCAGGCAGGTGCGGGCACATCGCACAACATGAACGCCAACGAGGTGATCGCCAACCGCGCGAATGAACTCAGCGGCGGGCGACGCGGCGATTACGCGCCCTTCCATCCGAACGACGACGTGAACATGAGCCAGAGTACGAACGACATCTTCCCGACAATTACGAAAATCGCTGCGCTCCGTATGCTGCCGGGTGTGGTCGCGCAATTGCAGTCGCTCGAAGATGCCTTCCGCCAGAAAGCGGACGAGTTCGCGGATGTCGTCAAGAGCGGTCGCACGCATCTGCAAGACGCCGTGCCGACGACGCTCGGCGCGGAGTTCGGCGGTTATGCGAATGCAATCAAGCATGTCCGCGAGCGGATCGTGGGAACGGCACATTGGGTCGGCGACCTGAATATCGGCGCGACGGCGCTCGGCACCGGCCTGAACAGCGGCGCTGGCTATCGCGGCGAAGCGGTCAAGTATCTCAAAGAAATCACCGGCATTGCGAACCTCCGCCCGGCGGAAAACCTCTTCGAGGTGACGCAGAGCATGGCATCGCTTGGCGCGCTCTCCGGAGACCTGCGGACGGTCGCGCTCGAACTGATCCGCATCGCGAACGACCTGCGTCTGATGGCCTCCGGGCCGCGCACGGGGCTGTACGAGATCGCGCTGCCTGCTGTGCAGCCCGGCTCCTCGATCATGCCGGGCAAAGTCAACCCGGTGATGGCGGAGATGCTCGACATGGTCTGCTTCCAGGTTGTCGGCAACGACACGACGGTCGCGCTGGCGGTGCAGGCAGGGCAACTCGAACTCAATGTGATGATGCCGGTGATCGCCTTCAACATCGTTTGGTCCATGGAAATCCTCACGAACGCGGTGCGTGTCTTTATCGAGCAGTGTGTGCATGGCATCACGGCGAACCGCGCGCGGATCAACGAATGGGTCGAGCAGAGTACGGCGATTGTCACCGCGCTCAACCAGCGGATTGGCTACAGCCGCGCGGCAAAGGTAGCGCAGCAAGCCTTCCGCGAGGGGCGCACCGTGCGCGAAGTTCTCATCTCCGAAGGCATCCTGACCGCCGGCGAAGCCGCGCAGTTTCTCGATCCCGCCGTCCTCGTCCAGCCCGGCGATCCAGAGACGTATGGATAGAACGATTCGCAAACCGTCATTGACTTCCGTACGCGTTGTCTGGTGAAATACGCTCAGGAATAGTTGTACGTACGGGAGCGTTGCCTTTGCCGAATCTATGGGATTCGACGACCATAGCGTGTACAGTGGTGACAACGAGGATCGTAGCCGCGTCGAAACGTTCCATATATCGGTAGCGAAGGCGGAAGAGGATGCAGACTCCTGAATTGGGCTACAGAGACCGCATCTTCGAAGGGGATTGCTCGGAAATTCTGTCGTTGCTTCCTGATTCCAGCATAGACTTAATTGTTACATCGCCTCCGTATGCGGATCAACGCCGACATACCTATGGCGGAATCCATCCCGATGCGTATGTGGACTGGTTTATGCCGACGGCCGCGCAGCTAAAGCGCGTTCTCAAACCGACCGGCTCATTTGTTCTCAACATCAAAGAACGGGTTGTGAGTGGCGAGCGCCATACCTACGTCCTTGAACTTATCCTTGCGATGCGGAAGCAAGGTTGGCTCTGGACCGAAGAATACATGTGGCACAAGAAGAACTGCTACCCGGGAAAGTGGCCGAATCGCTTTCGCGATGCATGGGAACGATGCCTGCATTTCACGGTGCAAAAGGATTTCGCCATGTATCAAGAATCTGTAATGGTTCCGATGGGGGATTGGCGGAACTCGCGTCTGCGCAACCTCAGTGAGACGGATAAGACCCGTGACAATTCGCGGGTTGAGAGTGGGTTTGGAAAGAAAGTCGCGAATTGGGTTGGTCGCGAGTATGCCTATCCGACGAATGTATTGCACTTCGCGACGGAATGTGGGAATCGCAACCATAGCGCAGCGTTCCCCGTTGAGCTACCGGAGTGGTTTATCAAGCTCCTCACAAAACCGGGCGATGTCGTTCTCGATCCATTCATGGGTTCTGGTACGACGGCAGTTGCAGCACGTCACCTCGGTCGTCATTTTACAGGAATAGAACTTGAGCCATCCTATATCGCCATCGCACATGAGCGATTGAAATCTGTCCAGCAGGTTCCTTTGCCGCTCGAATCGGCGCCGATAGAAGTAGCGCCGAAGCATGTGCCTGATCTGGGAGAAATCTATGGTAGACAAAAAGATGAGCGAAGAAGAACTCGAAAGGCTCGTGCGTGATGCCTTGAAGACATTCTACGACCGTCGGATACAGGCATTAGACAAATTGGAATTGAAGAAGGTGCTCGTCCGGAAGAACCCCTATCTTTCCCGTGCGCGATGCCCTGATCGCCGATGAAGCCGTCCGATTCCTCGATCCCGCCGTTCTCGTCCAAATTGGGGTGGCAGATGGTACGGATCAGAAGCATGGTTGAAAACGATGTTGATACGGTGCTCGTTCTCTGGAATGAGAACTGCCGGGAAGCCGCTCGTTCCGGCCTCCCGCCCGATGCGTCGGCGCGCGTCCGGGCGAATCTCTTGCAATACACGGTACATCGCGATACCGTCTGCCTCGTCGCGGAAGAACAGCACGAACTGCTCGGCTTCATCATTGGCTACGCGACATCCCACCCAGTGATGGACGGGCTGCTCGGTGAACTCGAAGAAATGTATGTCCGACCGACAGCCCGTCGGCATGGTATCGGTTCCACACTGGTCGAACACGCGGTCATTGCGCTACGGCGTCGCGGTGCATCGGTCATCCGTGCGTTTGTGAGTTGTGATTCACCCATCGCAAATGCGTTCTGGCAGCGCTCCGGATGGGAGAACGACATGACGACATTCTCCCTTTACGAGAGCGAGTAACACGTCAACATGCTGCTAAGGAGGAACGGTGACCGCGCCAGCACTATCTAATGACACTGTGAACCTCATTCCGCAGACTGCATGGGATGGGCCGTCGCTGACCTTCGACTTCCCGACCTTTCACATCGGTATCGCGGAGTATGCCGAAGGCCCGACGGGGTGTACCGTCTTCCACTTTCCGCAGGGAGCGGCGTGCGCGCTCGATGTGCGCGGTGGCGTGCCCGGTTATCTCGGCGACTACGGACGGGTGGACGCGATTTGCCTCGCGGGTGGCTCGCTCTACGGCCTCGAAGCGGCGACGGGTGTTGCGGCGGAGATTTTCGCGCTGCGGGGATACACCGCGCGCTGGATGGAGATCGCGCTCGTCTCCGGGGCGATCATCTTCGACTACGGCCCGCGCGATAACACGATCTACCCGGACAAAGCGCTCGGTCGGGCGGCGCTCAAGGCGGCGCGGGCGGGCGTTTTCCCGCTCGGCGGGCACGGAGCGGGCTGCTCAGCGCGGGTCGGTGCGGGCTTCGACCGGGATCAAGGCGAACTCGCCGGGCAGGGCGGCGCATTCCGGCAGATCGGGGAGACGAAGATCGCCGTTTTCAGCGTCGTCAACGCGGTCGGCGCCATCGTGGACCGGGACGGGACGGTCGTGCGCGGCCACCGGGACCGGGCGACGGGCACCCGCCAGCACCTGATCGCCGACCTCGAACGACGGCTCGCGGCGGGTGAACAGCCGACGACGCCGTACGGCAATACGACCCTGACCGTCATCGTCACAAATCAGACGCTTGACACGCAATCGCTCCGCCAGGTCGGTCGGCAGGTGCATAGTTCGATGGCCCGCGCGATCCAGCCCTTCCACACGATGAACGATGGCGATCTCCTCTTCACCGTGACGACTGCCGAAGTCGAGAACGCCGCCCTCAGCACAACCGCCCTCGGTCTCCTCGCCTCCGAACTTGCCTGGGACGCCGTCCTCTCCTCGTTCGCGGGTAGAGAGGCATTGAACGACCAATGATCGCGGGCCGGATCGCCGGTGGTATACTCCGCGAAGAAGTTGCTTTCATGGCGATAGGAGACGAATATCGTGCGTGGTATCGGTCCATTGAATGAAATGCTCGATATTCTGGAGGATGAGGATGGACCATACTTCATGCTGTACCCGCTGGATGCGGTCGCGGGCCAGGCATACTGGGGCACGCACTATCCCGTCGTGATCGAAGAACATGACGCGGGGTTCACGGCGACTGTTCCGTCGCTCCCAGATCTTGATGCAACCGCGAAAAAACGCGACGAAGTGAAGCGCAGGCTCGCTGATGCAATCAAGGCATATTTGCATCGAACGGTACCGCATATCTCGGAGTATATCGTCGAGCGTATCCCCGATCATGGTGATGGCGATGCATGGATTGACCCATTCGGTGTTGCGGTGTGGGTGCTGATTGGTTCTCTTGAAGCGGCTCATGCCGATGCGAAACAGACCGCTGAGGATTACGACATCCCCCTTGATGCGGTTGAGGCGGCGCGCGCATATTATCTCCTCAATAGACCCCTGATTGATGCCCGACGCGCCGCCAACCGCGCCCGCAGTTTCGCGTAGTCATTCGTGGCGCGTTTCTTTCTCGATGAAAACCTTTCGATGCATGTCGCCTCGCTTCTCCGAGCAATGGGGCATGAAGTCCCGACTGCCCGTGATGAGCGGCTTGTTCGCGCGCATGATGATGAACAACTCTTCTTCGCTACGGAACACGGGATGATTCTGGTGTCTCATGACAACGACTTCTACGTCCTTCATCGAGGCATCCGACGGTGGCTACGGCAGCGGGGAGAAACGGACATCCATGCGGGAATCCTAATTATCTCAGATATGCTCAGCACCGAAGAAAAGGCGCGCCGTTTGGATACCTTCGCCGCTTCCGGCTTGACTGCGGCAAACGAACTTTACGAGTGGTTCCCAGACGGCGATTGGGTGCGCTGCCCATAACGTCATTCGGAGAAAAGGAGCATGTATGCACCCCCAACGCATCGCACCCGGCCCCGGTCAGGAATCGGTCTGGGATTATCCGCGCCCGCCGCGCATCGAAGATACCACGAAGCATATCACGATCGTCTGCAATGGCGTGACAATTGCCGATACGCGTCGTGCCAAACGCGTGCTCGAAACGAGCAGCCCGCCCATCTATTACATCCCGCCCGAAGACATCCGTATGGACCGTTTCACCCGCACGAGCCACGGCAGTTTCTGCGAGTGGAAGGGACACGCCGGGTATTACACCGTCACGGTCGGCGATCAGCGGATCGAGAACGCCGCATGGTTCTACGCAAATCCAACCCCGAATTTCACGCCAATACGGAACTACGTTGCATTCTACGCGGGCAAAATGGACGGCTGTTTTGTGGACGGCGAACGTGTGCGGCCGCAGGCGGGCGACTTCTACGGCGGCTGGGTGACGCACGAGATCGTTGGCCCGTTTAAGGGCGAACCGGGCACGCAGGGCTGGTAGCACGGCGCGACTGATATGCTATACTGCTCCGCGAGACGGCGGCGCCTGTCGAACGCAGGTGTCGAAACCGTACTCCGCTACTCGCATACGTAGGATGATGACCGTGTCCGGAACACGCTAAACAGCAAATCGTCGCCCTCTCTCCTTTGCTCAGAGGCAAAGGAGAGAGGGCCGGGGGGTGAAGTTTCCCCGCAGCGCTGGAGCGTGTTCCATGTTAACCGTCACCGATGTCGCCAAAGCGTATGGCGGCGCACCAATCCTCGATCACATCTCCTTTACCCTGAACCGTGGCGAGCGCGTCGGGCTGATCGGCCCGAATGGCGCGGGAAAGTCCACGCTCCTGCGTATTCTCGCGGGGCTGGATAGGCCCGACCGTGGCGGCGTCTGGCTGGATCCCGCCGCGCGGATTGGCTACCTCGCGCAAGCGTTGCAGTACACGCCGGACGCGACGATCCATGAGGTCATGGCGGAAGCGCTCGGCCCGGCGCGCGCGGCCGTCGCCGAAATCGAACGGCTCGGCGCAGCCATCGCCACCGCACAGGGCGGCGCATATGACGACGCAATGGCCCAGTACGCGGACGCACTCGACCGCGCGGACCGGATGGATGCCTATGGCGCATCCGCCCGGCTCGCGGCAGTGCTGGCAGGGTTGGGGCTGGCACATCTGACGGAAGAAACGCCCGTCGCCATCCTCAGCGGTGGCCAGAAGACGCGCCTCGGCCTCGCCCGGCTGCTTCTGACTCAGCCGGATGTGCTCCTGCTCGATGAGCCGACGAACCATCTCGATATCACCGCGCTGCACTGGCTCCAGGGATTCGTGCGCGAGTATCCGGGGGCGGCGCTGATCGTCTCGCACGACCGCGCCTTCCTCGACGCGCTTGTCACGACTGTTCTCGAACTGGATGACACGACGCACGCGATCACCGCATATCCTGGCACGTATTCCGCCTATGCCGCCGAGCGTGCTCGCCGCCAGGCGCAATTATTGGATGATTATCGCCGCCAGCAGGAGCAGATCGCCACAGTGCGCGCGAATATCCGCGCGGTGGCGGGCAATGCGATGAAGACCGAGCGAGCGACCCAAAACGATCATTTGCGCCGCCTGTCGAAGAAAGTGGCGCGAACGGCGAAGGTGCGCGAGCGCAAACTGGAAAAACTGTTAGAGAGCGACGAGAAGATTGAGCGACCGGAGCGGCAGTGGCATCTCAAACTCGACTTCGGCGAAAGCCCGCGCGGCGGCCAGCGCGTGCTCGCTCTCGAAGATGTCAGCAAGCAATTTGACGACCGCACCCTGTTCGCCGGTGTGGAGGCGGAGATTCGTCACGGCGAGCGCGTCGTCTTGCTCGGCCCGAACGGGAGCGGCAAGACGACGCTCCTACGGATTATCGGCGGCGCGCTCCCCCCGGATACGGGCGCGGCGCGGATTGGCGCGAATGTCCGTCCCGGCTACTTCGCGCAGGAGCAGGAAGGTCTGGACCCCACGCAGCGCGTGCTCGACGCCGTCCGATCCGCCGTACCAATCGGGGAGACGGAGGTGCGCAACTTCCTCCACTTCTTCCTCTTCGCGGGAGACGCGGTCTTCCAGACCATCGGCACACTCAGTTATGGCGAGCGGGCACGGCTCGTCCTCGCGCGGCTCGTGCTCAGCGGCGTCAATTTCCTCCTGCTGGACGAACCGCTCAACCACCTCGACATCCCCTCGCGCGAGCAGTTCGAGGCGGCATTGGAGAACTTCACCGGCACGATCCTCGCGGTCGCCCACGACCGCTATTTCGTTCAGCGCTTCGCCGGACGCATCTGGGCGCTGCATGATGGGCGACTCGTCGAACATCTTGATTTTGACGCCTATGAACAGGCGGCTGCCGGACCCTCTCCCCGCTGATCGCACGCGATGAGACGCGGCAGAGTGCGAAGAACGAAGTGCTGAGATTTGCCAAGATTTGTCCGTCTTGCCGTCGTCGCGGCTTCTTTAAGCATCGAACAAATGTCCTGCAATCCCGCAGCGCATGATGCACAAAGGAGGAGCCAATGACGTACACCACGGAATCGTCGTTTCTCTCGCTGCCGGTCGGTACGCAACAGGTGTGGGCAGATGCCATCCGCCCGCACAATGCCGCGCAAGCGGACGCCATCGCGGTGGCGTATTGCCACTTCGGCGTGCAGATCGGCCTCAACGCCGATCTCGCCCTCGCCCAGGCATGCCACGAGTCCGCGTGGTTCACGTCTCCTCATTGGACGGAACAGTTCGACCCGTGCGGTCTGGGTGTGACAAGCGACACCGCGCCCGGCGCGACCTTCGCCGTGCTCGAAGACGGCATCAAGGCGCAGTACGAGCACCTCGTCTGCTACACGATGACGGCGGATCCGCCCGTCGTACAAGAATGGGGCATGCTCGACCCACGCCACGATTTCCACGACGGGATGCCGCGCATTAGTGACCTCGTGCGGCCGGAGCGGAAATGGGCTGTGCCGGGCGATGGATACGCGGCGGCAATTGTGGCAATCGCGAATCAGGTGATTGGAAATGGAGCGCAACTCATGGAGCCGATTGCAGGACTGACGGATATTCGCGATCAACTGGCGCGCAACGCGGATGGCGGGCCGAATGAGACCTGCCCGCTCGTGGACAAGCGGGGCGTGATCGTCCATTACAACGGTCCGGCAGTGCGCCTCGATGATCGCGCGCAATTGCAGGCGGACGCCGCGTATCACTGTGCGAAGGATTGGGGTGGTGGACAGCGCGGTGATGGTCTGATGTACCACATCGCCATCGGCAAGAACGGCGAGAAGTGGCTCTGTCGCGACCTCGGCGCCGTGCTCTGGCATTGCGGCGCGTGGCCGGAGAATCGCATCGCGCTTGCCGTCGAGGTGCCGATTGGCGACGATCAACGCGCGACGCCCGCGCAACTGCGCGCCCTCGCCGAGGTCTGTGATGACTGGCTCCGCGCCGGTCACGGCAGCCGCGAGGATGTGAAGGGGCATCAGGAAGTGAGCGCGACTGCATGCCCAGGCACGCTCATGGACGATTTCGTCCGCCCGTATCGCGACGGCAATCTTGCTCCTGGCCCCGCATCGCCCATCGCCTTCTATGTGCCGGAGAATCCATACGGCGCGGTTGCGATGGCGCCGCCCTTCTGGAATCGCTGGCATGCGCTTGATGCGCTCGGTCTCGCTCTGCCGATGATGGGGTATCCGCAGGCAGTGGAACGCACCTTACCGAATGGCCGCCGCGCCCAGCAGTTCGAGCGCGGCTGGTTCGGCACCCAGGACGCGCCCGATCCCTGGAACGTCGTCGCTCTCTTCCCCTCTGAATGGCCCGCAGACTCCGTAACGCAATAGCATACATCGGTAGACGGGCACCGTTTGGGCAGATTCAGCCTGTCGTCCCGGATTGCAGGCTGAAGCCTGCTCCACCAAGCCTTCGCACTACGCGCCGGAATTGTACCGCCAGCGGTAATAATGCTGGCCCACATTGCCGAACTCGACTTTGAATGGGTCCGGGTTGGCCGCGTTGTAGGTGAGCACGCGCCGCTCGAAGGCCTGCATCAGCACGCGCCGCTGCACGCCCGCGACTTTTACCTGCACCCAGAATGGCTGCGTGACCGCAAGGCCGATCACCTGCACGCCGACCCGATCCCGGAAATCCGCGAAGATGCGCGGCACCGGGAAGCCGGTCGCGCTGTCGGTCGTCGCGATGGCCGCTGCCGCGTCCTGGGGAAGATTCGCGGCGGCCTGGGGGCCATTGGGCGTCAGTTCCGTCTGCACCGGTGCACCACCGGCGAGCGGCTGTGGCGGCAACGGCGTCGTGAGATCGCTGTAGAGGGGAAAGAGATTGTCCAGGTCCCCCGCGACCGAAATCCGCGCCGGTGCGCGCGTTTCGAAGGCAGTATCGCCGACCTGCATGCGGCCGGAGATCATCTCTTTGACGAGCAAGCCGGACGTCACCGAGGCGCCCGGTGTCGTGAGTTCCATCCGGCCCTTGTCGAAGTACTGCACGAGCCGCTTGCCACGGACAAGATACAGTGGGCAAGGCTGCGTGGGCTGACAGATTGGCCCTGCCGTCCCTTCCGCATACGCCTCGATCATGCCGTCGGTGGCATGGTCGAGTGGCCCCCAGAAGTTCGGCGTGCTCTGTTCATTCTGCCGCCAGCGCTGATCGAAGGCGGGCGACGCGAAATCGTCCGCTGCCAGGACATCATTCGCCATCAGGCAGAGGATAAGGCTGGTGATCACCAGCGGTGCAACCGTTCGCATAGACATGGTGAACCTCCCGTACTGTACCGACAGATTCCGTATCATGAGAACGTTTGCCCCGCGCGCTTCGTTCCATCCCACTTATGGCGAGAATTTGATGCCGCTCGCCCGCATAATCGCGCGATAGGTGTGGATGAAGGCGAGGGCGTCCGCCGGGGAGTAGGCCACCGTGCGCTCCCCGGCCCGCTCGACACCAGGGATATAGACGCACTGGTCCGCCCGCGCCTGATGGTCAAAATCTATCTCGACGCGGAAGCCGGGGCGACGTCGCCACGGCGTGGCGTTCGCCACGCGCCGCACCGCCTCCTCCGCGCCTTGCCGAATTAGTTCCTGCGCGCGGGTCGGATGCAGATGGATCGCGCTGTAGGTGGAATATCCCTCCTTCACCGCGACACCGATGACCTGCTCGCCGAGCAACTCCCGCACCTGCGCCACTGCCTTGTCGTCGCCCGTCACAAGCGTCACCGGCACACCGAAGTGGCCCGCGACGAGGGCGTTGATGCCGAACTCGCCGGTGGAACGGCCGTCAATGCGGACGTCGTTCACGTACCCTGTCCACGTATGGGCGAGCGGCGCGTTCGGTGTGCCCGCCTTGGCATGGTAGCCGGTGTAGAAGAGCGCGCCAACGCCTTCCTCCTGGATACCCTGCACCATGCCGAATGGCTTGTCGTTGCCGGTGATGAAGCGGACAGCGGGATGGAGTTCCTCCGGGATGAGGTTGCGCATGCCGTCGTGCGATTCATTGACGATCACTTCCTCCGCGCCACCCGCCAGCGCGCCCTCGACGGCGGCGTTGACCTCGCGCGTCAGCCGCAGCCGTGCCCGCTCGTATTCGACCGTGGCAGTCGGTTCGCCCCCATATTCGGGTGGAGTTACCTGCACCCAACTCGTGACACCGCACGTTCCTTCCATGTCCGCCGAAATGAGTACCTTCATCGCCTGCCATCTCCCGCTGCAAGATCACGATCGTTTGCCCGTATACTCTATCATCCCACGCACTCCGCACGCCCCGCCGTCCGGCGTATAGTATGATGCGCGGGCCGCCCTCGTCGTTACCGAGATGGAGCGCCTCGCCACGGGATGATACCGTTTTGGCCACTTGGTTCTATTGTATCCTTATCGGGTCCGGTTCTTGATAATCTTGCGATAATCACGACGGGAGTACGGCATCATGCCAGAATTGCGGGACGTCCGTCCCAGGCAGGTAATCGCGGCGTTCGAGCGGGCTGGAGGAGTACGCAAGAGTGGCAAGGGAGATCACGTCAACATCAAAATGCCAAACGGCCAGATCGTGACATTCTCTGGCGTGCGCGAGCCGATTAAGATCGGCCTCTTGAAAGCGATGCTCCGCAAGGCGGGCCTTACCGAAACCGAGTTTATCCAACTATTGGAGGGAGAGAGATGAAAGAATATCTCGTCGTCATCCACCATGCGGAAGAAGGCGGATACTGGGCTGAGTTCCCCGCACTTGGAGGGTGTTTCGCGCAGGGAGAGACAGTCGAAGAAGTGTTGGGCGACGCACGCGGCGCAATTATCGCTCATCTCGCGGCATTAGAAGAGGATGGACAATCATTGCCGGAAGAGAGCGGTATCCTCATCGCGACGGTGACGCTCACTGCTGCATAAGCCGTACAGACAAGAGAAGATCAATCGTGCAATCATATTCGCTCTACGAAAGCGTCGGCGGCGATGCAACGTTTCACCGCCTTGTGGACGCCTTCTATCGCCACATCGAGGCCGATCCGTTACTGCGCCCGATTTTCCCGGCGGACATGACGCCGGGCAAGGAGGGGCAATTCCTTTTTCTCACGCAGTATTTCGGTGGCCCACAGCGATACACCGAACGGCGCGGACGCCCCTTCCTGCGGATGCGCCATCTGCCCTTCGCCATCGGCGAGCGGGAGCGGGACGCCTGGGTCGGACATATGCTCGCGGCTATTGACGAAGTCGGCATCCCCGAACCTTATCGCGCCGTCATGCGCGAATACTTCGAACGAGGCGCGACGTTCATGATCAATCAATTATCCACCTGATCGCGCGAACGCGGCGTGGAAATGTTCTGTATATTCTTTGTCACGTTCAGGCATAATAAAAGATGAAAATTGTCCCTCTCGCATCGCTTGAGCACTATTTTACATAGTGGGTCAGAATCGGCGTTGCACTATGTATGCTGATGGCATAACGCGATCCGCTATGAGCGGCGTGCGTTTTTTGCTGTCTTGACGATGGACCGCTCCATCCGTGCCGTCGCGGAAGGGGGAGGCGCATGCGTGGGTGATCGTGATGCATGGTATCGGGCGAGCCTCGCTCGTCTCGTGGCCGCCGTTTGCGACCTGCTCGATCCTATCGTCCCATACCTGCTTGGTGCGGCGATTCTCATCTACATCACCGTGATCTTTCTCGTCTCGAAGTGGCAACTTGATACTCTGCGCATGGGTTTCGATCCCCTCGTCTACGTCCAACCACTCTGGGACACGCTCCATGGTCGGATCGGGGCGCAGTCAATGTTTGCTCATCGAAGCACGATCTTCGGCCAGGATCTTTTCCTCTTCCACTTCGTGCTCCTCCCTTTTTATGCCCTCAAACCGGGTATCGCCACGTTATTGCTGCTCCAGACCATCGCGGCCGGCGCTGGCGCCGTCGCGATCTTTCTGATCGCGCGCGATGCGTTGCCGGATCACCGCATCGTCGCGCTGCTCTTCGCCCTGCTGTTCCTCTCCTATCTGCCATTACAGAATGACAATCTCTACGAGGTGCAACCGCGCCTTTTCGCGGCGACCTTCTTTCTCTTCGCATACTGGTGCATGACGCGTGGCTATACCGCCGCCTTCTGGGCGCTTATTCTGCTTGCTATCATCAATCGCAACGATGCCGCGCTGGTCGTCGCGATGCTCGGCTGCTACGGCGTGCTGACTCATCGCTCGTTCGCCTTCAGCTGGCTGCCGCTGGTGATCGGCGGCGGCTATTGGGTGCTGGCGGCTCTGGTAATCGTTCCCGCGCTCGCCGGGGGGAGGCAATTCCTCTATCTGGAGAACTATAGCTGGCTGGGGGACAGCCTCGGCGCAATCGTCCGCACCATCGCGACGCATCCACGCTTCGTCCTCCGAACGGTATTCGCCGGAGACCGATGGAGATACGCGTTCAGCCTGCTCTTTGCGCTGGCATTCCTGCCGCTCCTACAGCCGCGCGCGCTCATCATGGCGCTCCCCTCGTTTCTCCTCAACCTCTTTGCCGGTGTGCCGTTTGCTGACCAGCGAGACATCTTTCACCAGTACTCGGCCTTCATTATCCCCTGGCTCTTTGTTGCAGCGATCCTCGCCGTTGCCACGATAGCGCGGGGGACACATCCCCTGGCACGCGCGATCCCACGCCTCCGCGTGATGGCACGGCGGAACGGGCACGGGGCGATCGCTGCGGGACTCGTCCTGCTGATGCTGGCTCTCAGCGTGATGCAGCAGGGCTACACGCGCCCGAACAAGCTGGGCGACTTCCTGCACCAGGATGACAACGCGATGCGCGTTGCCGCCGTTGATTCGTTGATGCACTTCATCCCGCCCGATGCACCGCTCGCCGTGACCAGTCTTGCGGCGACGCGGGTTCCGCTGCGTCGCTCGCTCTACGAGTTTCCCGGCAACGCGTCCTATGATCCCGCTCTGGTTGACTGCGCGTTCTATGTCCTCGGCGATCGGCGGCGTGACGCGGATACGGAAGGAAGCGCGCTCGACGGCCTCATGGCAAGTGGGCAGTGGCGACTCGTCGCGCAGCAGGGGGATTTTGAACTCTTGAAGCATAACGCGCCTTCGCAAAGCGGGATTTGCCTCGCGCACTGACGCGGAAAGGGAAAGAAACGCATACGAGAGAAAAACGTCTTCAAGCCGTCGGCAGTTTGTGATGCGCCGCGTTGAAGGCGGCGAGGTAGCGGCCGGGCAGGTCGTGGCCGAGGAGACCGGCGAGGAATTGCGAGGCAGCGGCGACCTTGCCGACGTCCACGCCCGTTTCGATGCCGAGGCCGTGGAGCATATAGAGCAAATCTTCCGTCGCGAGATTGCCGGACGCGCCCGGTGCATAGGGGCAGCCGCCCAAGCCGCCCGCCGCGCTGTCGAAACAGGTGATACCTGCTTGTAACCCCGCGTAGGCATTCGCGAGTGCCGTGCCGCGTGTGTCGTGCAGATGGAGCGCGAGGTTGCCGACGGGTGCGACCTCGGTCAGGAGCGTCACAACGTCCGTGATCTGATTCGGGGTGGCGATGCCGATCGTGTCACCGATGGAGACGTCTGCCACACCGAGGTCGAATAACCGCCGTGTCACCTCCACAACCTTTGCCGGCGGAACATGATCCTCATAGGGGCAGCCGAAGGCAGTTGAGACGTAGCCGCGCACCGTCAGCCCTTCCGGCCGCGCCCGCTCCATCACGGCGGCGAAGACAGCGAGGGATTCGTCAATCGTCATATTGATGTTTCGCTTCGTGAAGGTCTCTGACGCGGCGGTGAAGAGAGCGATCTCCCGGGCGCCCGCCGCGAGCGCCCGATCGAGGCCACGCACATTTGGCACGAGCACCGGATAGCGCGTGCCCGGTCGCTTCGTGATGGCGGGGAAGACCTGATCGGCGTCCGCGAGCGCGGGGATTGCCTTCGGGCTGACAAACGAGGTCGCCTCGACGACGGGCAAGCCGGCATCCGAGAGCAGGTCAATGAAGCGTATTTTGTCTCTGGTCGGGACAAAGACCGGTTCGTTCTGCAACCCGTCGCGCGGGCCGACCTCGACAATGCGAACGTGCATATCCTCTCCCCCCGGCCCCCTCTCACCTGCCAAAGGGCGCCCGCTTGTCGGCAATGGAGAGGGGGAGATGTATGCCAGGCGTGTCTCATTCCTCTTAGATATACGGGCCGCGATTGGTTTGGGTGGCGATGATGACGACGGCGATGACAGCGGCGACGCTGATAAGGAAACCTTTGAGCGTGAGCGTCCCACGAAAATGGGCATAGAGCATTCCTGCGACGCAAAACAGGGCAATCGGGATGATATACAGCGGGAGGCGGCGGTTACGCATTGGTTACCTCCGCTCAGTCGGGGAAGCGGCGGCTTCCAACTCGACCAGCACCGTGCCGCCCGCGACACGATCGCCCGATGCGGCGTGAATCTGACGGACACGCGCGGGGCCAGGTACGGCGATGGTATGCTCCATCTTCATCGCCTCCAGCACAATGAGTGGCTGCCGCGCCTGCACCACATCCCCCGGTTGGACGAGAACGCGCGTGACAATGCCGGTGAGCGGCGCTTTGAGATCGGTCGCGCCCTCAATCGGCACGGCTCCACTGTCCGCGATGCGCTCCGGGCTGGGCAGGGCGGCGCGGCGGATCGAATAGGTCCGGTCGTGCCAGGTAATCGAGATCGAGAAGGTGTCCCGATCCGCGTCATCGTCACAGAGTGTGAAGGAGTAGACCGCCGTGCCTTGCCGAAGAAGCAGACGGGTGTGGGAGAGACGCTCAAAGAGAACCTCACCCCCCGGCCCCCTCTCCTTTCCATGGGAAAGGAGAGGGGGAGAGGGAGCGGGGAGCGTGACGTGCCAAGCATCGGTATCGGTGCGGTCGGCATGGATGGTGTAGTGGGCGCCACCGCTCTCGTAGATACCGTGGATCGCGGCGCTGCCGAGGCGAAGGGGGCCGAGAGTATGCCACGGGCTGGCGGCGGTCGGTGACGGCAGGGTGTGGTGGGTCGCCTCAAAGCCCGCGATGGCGAGCAGGATTTCGGCGGGCAGTGCACTCGGTTGCGACGATGGATGCCAATGCTCGGTAAGGAAACCGGTGTGTGTCTCCCCGGCGCGGAAGGCATCGGTGGCAACGATGGCGCGCAGTTGCGGCAGGTTCGTCACGACGCCGTCAATCCGGTACCCCGCGAGCGCATCACGCATCCGAGCAATCGCCGCGCCCCGCGTCGGGCCGTGGGTGATTACTTTCGCGAGCAGCGGGTCGTAGTAGGGCGTTATCGTCGCACCGGGGTAAAGCGAACCGTCAATCCGCAGACCGGGGAAATTGGGTTCCACGAGCGCTGTCACCGTTCCGGTCTGGGGAAGATAGTCCTTTTCCGGGTCTTCGGCGTAGATGCGGCATTCGATGGCGTGACCGGTGATCGTCACGTCATCCTGCGTGAAGGGAAGCGGGTGGCCTGCGGCAACTTCCACCTGCAACCGGACGAGATCGAGGCCCGTCACAGCCTCGGTGACGGGATGCTCGACTTGCAGGCGGGTATTCATTTCAAGAAAGAAGAATGTTCCACGTGAATCGAGGAGGAATTCGACCGTTCCTGCGTTCACATATCCCGCTATACGGGCCGCCGCGACGGCTGCATCGCCCAGTTGCTTTCGGAGTGCGGGTGTGACGGCGGGGGCAGGAGATTCCTCGATCACTTTCTGATGCCGCCGCTGGATGGAGCAATCGCGCTCACCGAGGGAGATGACATTCCCGTGCGCGTCCGCGAAGACTTGCACTTCCACATGATGCGGGCGAAGGATGAGCCGTTCGAGCATCATGCGGTCGTCGCCGAAGGCGCGATGAGCGGTGCGCCGGGCGGCGGCGAGGGCGTCCGCAAAGTCGGCAGAATCATGCACCTCGCGCATTCCCCTGCCGCCGCCGCCCGCGACCGCATTGATGAGCAGCGGAAACCCGATCCGCTCTGCCGACATGATAAGGGTGGTACCCGTCTGATCGTCGC
>JBPCPB010000210.1:0-3782 GCA_050999735.1 Thermomicrobiales bacterium
GCTTTCGACTGCCGACCGCCGACTGCCGACTTCCCCATATGGTATCATGTCGTCATACGGACAGGGCGCAGCGTCGCCCTCTTTTTGCGCGAAGGAGACCAGAGGGCACGATGTCCGCGGAAACCGAAATGAGGACGCAGTTCCTCTCGAACACGATGCGGTTTACGGTGATAGACGCGCGCGGGAGCGTCAGTTTCGTCGCCCCGGTCGGCAGTTTGAAGCCGCTGATCGCGGCATGCAGTCATCGCCCGGTGTCTGTTGGGGAGTTATTGCGCGCCGTCGCGCCCTACGATGATCAGGTGGCGAAGGATGTCGCCAGCGGCCTCGCGGTCTTCGACGAGCACATCACGCCTGATACTTCCGAGCGGCTGCATCGCCTTCTCGATGACGAACCGGAACGGACGCCGCCCGTCTTCCGTGTTCTCGACGAGCGAACGCGCGAGGCGAGCATGCAGGCGGCGCGGGGTGGTCTCGTCCTCTTTAATCTCAAGGCGCGGCGGATCGTCCAGATTCACAATAACGTCCTGCGCGTGCGCCGCCGCGACCGTGGCCGCGTCCGCTCCGGCGGCATTCCGCTGGACGACCAACTCTACTCCTATGAACTCCCTGCGGACTGGTCACTCGTCCCGTAGGAAACCACGGAACACAGAGGAGACAGAGAACGCAGAGAAAGATGAGAGAATTATTATGGTGGCTCAAGGAGGTTCTCACTTCCATGAGCCACCTTTTTCATCTCTCTTCTCCGCGTTCTCTGTGTCCTCTGTGTCCTCTGCGCTTGATCCGTTCCTACGGGCGTCGGTCAGGGGTGTCGTTGAGGCCGGGGAGTTTGCGCTTGCGGCTGCCGAGACTGCCGAAAAAGAGCCGCCCGAAGGATGCCTTCATGTCTTCGTTCATCTCGTCGCTCGTGCCCTGCAAGAGGTCACCACTCTTGCCCTCCTGCGTCGCCCATTCGGCGCGCATGTCGCGCGCTTTCGTGAACCATTCCTCGACCTGTTGCTCGCTCTCCTCGCCGGGTTCAGTGAGGAGGGCGCGCAGTTTCTCCAGTTCGTCAATTTGCCGGTCGAGCCAGCGGGCGATGCCCGCGCGATTCGTCAGGAAAATATCGCGCGACATGACGGGGTCGCCCGCCGCGAGGCGCGTCGTATCGCGGAACCCTCCTGCCGTGAGTGTTTTCATATCCCGCCACGAGGCGTCCGCGCTGAGCGCGTGGACGAGTGCGGCGGAAACGGCGAGCGGCAAATGACTGATACCCGCGACATAGGCGTCGTGCTCCGTGGCGTCGAGAAAGCGCGGCGTCGCACCGAGCGCGTTGACCAGCCCGACGACGTTCTGTACCGCCGCGTCACCCGCCGTGACGGTCGGGATAACGACCCACGTCGCGCCCGTAAACAACTCCGCGCTCGCCCCTTCGAGACCGCGTGTATTGCCGGCCATCGGGTGGCCACCAACGAAACTGACCGTCGGTGGCAGGAGTTCTTTCGCCCACTCAAGGACTTCCGCTTTTGTGCTGCCGGTGTCCGTGATCGTTGCGCCCTCGCGCACATGCGGGGCGATGATCTCGAATACATCCCGCATCGCGCGCACGGGCGTTGCGACAATCAGGAGATCGCATGACTCGGCAATCGCCGGGAGCGAACTGACTGTCCGGTCCACCGCGTTCAGTTTTCCCTTGGCATACCGCTCATTCGCCACATCAATGTCGAAGCCGAGGACCTCAACCTTCTGCTTGCCGTCCGCGCTCGCCCATTTGCGCAGGCCCATGCCGACCGATGACCCGATCAGGCCCAGGCCGATGATACCGATTTGTTGCATGAATCACGCTCCTACATTCAGTGGTCGTGTAGGCTTCAGCCTGCGTCCCACTCCCAGAACGATCCTTGTCTATAGATTTCGCAGGCTGAAGCCTACGCTACCGGTGACTGTACCACCGACCGAAACACTTCGCTTCTCTGAGTATACCAGACGTGTGGCTGACTCAACCGGGGATTTTCTCGAGGTCAATATCGCGCACCCAGCCCTCAGCGCCGCTGGCGTCGCGTAGTTTGCGCCACACCTCACCATCCACTGTTTGCTCCTGATTGAGGTATTGGAGTTCCGTGCCGGGCGGCAGCGATTTGATGATCGCGCTTGATGTGCTGGCATCGCTGCGGAACCGGATCGAGAACCCACCGGTGATGCGGAAATTCGCTTTGAAGACTGTCGGTGTGCCGGACGCGCGCGGCCCTGGCGAGGCGCTGCCGCTACTCGCGGTCGCGCTACTTGCCGCTGTCGTCGAGAGGCCGGCAATGGAGGTGGCATTCGCGTTCGGCGTGCCCGGGGGAATAGTCGCGGCGGGTGTGATCAATTGCGATGGTGCCCCGGCGGCTGACGAACCGGACGGCACCCGTGAGGAGGGAACATCGGTCACGCTCAGTTTTTGGGAGAAGTCGGGCAGGATGGTGATGTGCGTATAGAGGTAGATGAATCCGGCGAGGCCGATGAGGATACAGCCACCCATCGCGATGCCGAGCGTGAACCCGTTGCGGCGAGAATGCTGCTCGAGGCGTTCCGTCAGCCCGGTATTTCCGATGGGGTCTCGATCTCCTGCCACGATTTGTCCATCCTCCACCGTGTCCACGTCGTCAAAATGACAGCGCATCATACGCGTTATACACATACGCGGTCAATTTGTCGTTGCGGGGTATCTGATTAGGGAAGAGGGGCGGTGGGAGACTGCGCGGATGATCGCCCGGAAGCGCGCTGGTCGTGCGGCGGTGCGCCGGCTCATCGCGCCGCCCGCAGCGGGTGCGGCAAGGCAGGGAGCCGACCGCACCGGTCATCCCTGCCCTGCCGCAGTCTCCGCCGTGTGGGATACCGCTGGCTGGGGGAGCGGTCAAGCGCACACGGGCCGGGATGGCGGTCTTCATCATCTACTCGATTTTCCTCGTGCTCAGCGTCGGCATATTCCAGATATACTTCCAGCACCGCCTCGCCGAACGGGCGCGACTGGCCCTTGATCCAGTGGCGCAGCTGTCGCGGGGGTGATACACCTAATCCCCGGCATAACCCGTGCAGGGGATGATGCCATGTCCAGGCGTCGCCTCGCGTATACATCGGGGCACGAACGAAGGAGATGGAATGCGTGGCTGCCTGATTTTCTTGACTGCACTGGTCCTCGGCGCGGCTATCGCGCTCGCGGCCATTTATTTCTTTGTCACGCGCCCGGCGCCGACGCTGATTGCGGCGACGACAATCCCTGTGAGCACGGGGGCGGTGGGTAATTTCGACACGAAGGTGAATCAAATCATCGCCGCATCCCCCAATACCGACGTGACGATTGAACTGACCGACGCGGAACTGACCTCGAAGTTCGCGCAGACGGTGAGCGCGAATCGCGATGCCATCGGCGCGGACATCCAGAACCCGCAGGTCTCCGTGCATGATGGCCGTGTCTTCGCGGGCGGCAAGGTGAAGAGCGACAGTTTCCCCGTACGTGTGGACCTCGTCGTCGTCGCGGTGCCGACGGCGGAGAATGGGAAACTGATGCTCCGGGTCGAGCGGGTCGAGAGCGGCCGCTTCCCGCTGCCGAGCAGTATCACCGATCAAATCGTTGCCAATGTCCAGAACGACGCGCTCATCAATGACAATCTACCGATCTACGTGGATCGCGTCGAAGTCCTGAACGGTATACTGCGCCTCACCGGGCGACCGAAGTAGCGCCGAGTAGCGGGGGGGGGGGGGAAAAGGGAGGGGGGGAGGCACCCTCGTGCCTCCCTCCTCGTGCCCAGTTCCCACAGCGCGGG
>JBPCPB010000109.1:0-17831 GCA_050999735.1 Thermomicrobiales bacterium
GCTGCGGGGATGCGGATCGAACTGTCGTGGCAACTGCGCTTGTACTCCGCGTTGCGCGTCTTGAAATGGCAGCCGTGATCCGACGTGAAGAGGACGACGGTGCGGTCGTCCAGTCCCAGGCTTTCAAGCGCATCGAGCATTCGCCCGAGTGCCTCGTCCAGCCGTTTGACCATGCCACAGTAACCTGGCAATTGCTGCGGCGCGGTGCCGACGAGCGCCTGCAAATCGGGCGGCATCCAGCGGTCGATATAGCGCCCGTCGTAGCCCGCGGGGGCGTGGAAGTCATCCCGGTGGTTCTGGTGGTGCGGCTCCATGAATGACAGGAAGGGGAAGAACGGCGCGTCCTTGCGGTCGTCAATGAAGCGGATGGCGGCGTCCGTCAGGGCATCCACGCGGTAGCCGGGCAGTTTCACGCGCCGGTTGTCGTTGTCATAAACCACGCAGTCGTATGCGTCCGAGGTAAATTCGAGGGCGTTCGCGCCCAGCCAGTATTCGTAACCGCCGCGTTCCTCCACGGGCACCGCCGCGCGGCCACTGGCGAGATGCCACTTGCCAATGTAGCCCGTGCGATATCCGGCGTCGTTGAAGAAGTGGGCGAGCGTCCGCGCATCACGCGGGAGGGGGATGCCGTTCTTGAAGCAGCCGGTCGTGGTCGCGTATTGGCCGGTCTGGAAGCAGGAGCGGGCGGGGCCGCAGACGGGCTGCGGGGTGAAGGCGCGGGCGAAGTGGGTGCCGCGCCGCGCCATCCGGTCGAGGTTCGGCGTCAGGTTCAGGGGATTGCCGTGTAGCCCCGTTGTGTCCCACCGTTGCTGGTCCGTGAAGAAGACGATTACATTGGGCCGATCTGCCACCTTCTCCTCCTCCTTGTTATCGTCGCCTTTCGCACTCTTCGCGCCTCAGTGGTCCGCGCCCTTTTCTCTCACGCCGCGCCGACCGCGCGGAGACCGGCCAACTGGATGGCGGCGGTTTCGCCGGGGTCTATGATCCCACGCCAGAACTGGTTAAACTCCGACTCAACCGTCAGCCAGCCGCGATAACCGAGGTGATCCAGTACGGCGAGAATGGCGCCGTGGTCGAGGATGCCGCGACCGATCTCGATAAAGCCGCCCTCCACGCCATAGGCCGTGACGTCGCGGACATGGAGGTACGTGATCCGTGGGCCGAAGCGGTCGAGGAAGTCTTCCACCTTCATCCCCGCGTGCGCCACCCACCCGAGGTCCGGCGCGAGCATCACCTCGTCCGGGGCGCATCGCGCGACGATCGCCGCGAGCACGCGCGCCTCGTCCTGAATTTCCGCCGCGTGGTTGTGATAGGTGACGCTGACTCCCACCGCGCGACACGCCCTCCCGAGCGCGGCGAGGTTGTCGGTGAAAGTCGCGAGGTCATCGTCCGACGCGGGCAGGGGAATACCCGCGCCACTCACCACGAGCCGGTCGCAACCGAGCGCGGGCAGTGCCGCAGTCTTTTCCGCGATGGTGGTCACGGTCCGCGCCGCGCCCGCTTCCCACCATCTGCCGCCCGCGTGCGCCCCCGCGAGCGTGAGGCCACCCGCCGCCTCACGCCACATGGCGAAGCGTTCCGGGGCGTCGAGGGGTAACTGGGTGAGCGCCGTCTCGAAGCCGCGATAGCCGAGCGTGGCGATCTGGCGCATCACGTCCGGGAGGTGCGCGGCAAATGTTTCCGGCCCTAGTACTTGCAACCACGGGCGTGCCTGACAGCCAACTGACCACCTCTCGTTCATCGGTGTCTCCATAGTGCCTCCTCGTTCATTCAATATGCCTTGGCCGTGGGAGGTAGCGCGGCGCACCATAGCGGTTCTGGGCGTAGGGGTCGCCGTGGCGCTCCATCCGGTCGTACAGCAGGGTGCGCATCGCGTCGCACACGTCTCGGTATGCCGAATCGTCCACGACGTTCGTCAGTTCGTGTGGGTCATTATCGAGATCATAGAGTTCGTCGCAGTCGAAGCCGTTGAAGACGTACTTATGCCGTGGGGTAATGACCATGCGCTGCGTGTAGAGGAATTCGCCACCGTAATACTGGCAGAAGGCGACATCCTCCCAATCCGTCCGCCGCGGGTCCGCGAAGAGCGGGCGAAGCGAGCGCCCATCGGCGGGCGCGATCGGCTCGCCGCCGCCGAAATCCACGAACGTATGCGCGAGATCGTGGAGTTGCACGAGATGGTTACAGACGCTCCCTGCCGGAATGACGCCCGACCAGCGCATCACGAGCGGCACGCGATACGTCTCCTCATAGGGCTGCCATCCCTTGATGAATTGCCGGTGCGCGCCGCACATATCCCCATGATCACTCGTGAAGACGACCAGCGTGTTCTCCGCTTGCCCGCTACGGTCGAGTGCGTCAAGAATCCGTCCAACCTGCATATCCACCTGCTCGCAGTACGCCCAGTAGCGGGCGATGGCAGTTCGTACCTGCTCCTCCGTCATTGCGGCCCAGAGCGCGGCGTCGCGTTGGTTCATGTACGGCTTCTTCGTGAAGTCATCTCGCCAGCTTTCGGGCAATGCGACGTCGGTGGAGTCGTAGTGGGCGGCATATTGGGCGAGGGGTGTGTATGGATCGTGCGGCTCAACGACGTTAATCGTGACGAACCACGGCTCCGGCCGCGCGGTGTATTGCTCGATCAAGTCAATGCCGTGGCTCGTCTCGACGTGCGGGCGCGTCTTGTGTTCGGGGGTGTGATCGATTCCGTAGAAGAGATGCGGCGTGTCCCCGGGCCACGTCACTTCGCACTCGACGTCCACCGCCGCGCAGCGGGGTGTGCGCTCCTCCGCCATGCCGATGCGCGCGAGCGTCTCCGGGTTGCAGCCGCTCGGCGCGCGGAGATCGTGGAAGCCGAAATCGAGTGGCGTGCGCTCCCACGAGGCATGCCACTTGCCGACATAGCCGAGGCGATAACCCGTATCACGCAGTTTTTGGCTATAGGTCTGCACGTCCGGAACCATGTCGCTGCGCATCCGCTCCGGGACATGCACCTGATTGAAGATGCCATTGTGCCACGGGAACTGCCCGGAGATGAGGGTCGCGCGGGAGGGGCAACAGAGTGCCACTGTTGCATAGGGGCGCTCGAAACGCATCCCCTCGGCGGCAAGGCGGTCGATATTGGGCGAGCGCGCGAGCGAGCGGCCGCAGATCGTTTGCCACTGCTGCTGGTCGCTGACGAAGAGCAGGATGTTCGGTCGCGTCGCGGTCATGCGCCCGCCCCCTTCGCCGCCGCGATCAACGCGGCGAGGGGCGAATCCTCGATGTCGAGCGGGAGGTCAACGCGTCCGCGTCGGCGGCTCGATTCGTACGTGGCGAAGCTGAGTTCGGTGGCGCGCAAGGAGCGATGCCCGGAAAGTTCCGGCTCGCGCCCGGTCTTCAGTGCAGCCACGAGGTCGAGGATGCCGAGTGGCACCACGCCGAGCGCGGGGGTGTCTTCCGGCGTCTCCACCGCCTGCCACCCCGTCTGCCCCTTGCCCCAGACGCGCACCGGCGGTCCGTCCCGGTGTGCCACTTCGATTACGCCCTCGGTGCCGACCAGACGATTCTGCGCATCCCATCCATTGTCCGGGCCGCTGACGAGCAGGCCATGGACGCCGTTGGCGAACTTGAAGTGGCTCAGCCCCTGCCCCTCCAACGGTACGCCGAAGACGGTGCGCCCGTCGCGCAGGTCCACCTGACCCAGTACCCATGCGGCGGGGGTCTCGCCATTGTAGAAGAAGCACATGTCGAACCAGTGCGTCCCCCAGTCGAAGAGGTCTATGCAGCGCATCTCGAGTCGTCGCAGATCACCGATTGCGCCCGATTTGAGCAGTTCTCTGGCACGGCGGAACGGAGCGGCAAACCGGCGCTGGTGGTTGAAAGTCAGTTGCACCCCATGCCGGTCACAGGTCGCGACCATGCGCGTCGCCTCTCCGAACGTCGGGGCCATTGGTTTCTCACAGTGGATCGCGCGCGCGCCCGCCTCTGCCGCCGCGATGACCATCTCCGCATGAAGGTGCGGCCAGGTGCAGACGCTGACGATATCGAGGTTCTCGCGTGCCAGCATCGCATGGTAGTCGGTGTAGATGCGCTCCCCGCCATGTTCGGCCTGGAAGGCGCGGGCGTTCTCCTCGCTGATGTCCGCGAGCGCGACGATCCGGCAATCGGGCGACTCCTCATACCCCCGCGCGTGCCAGTGGGACATGCCGAAGCCCGTCGCCCCTGCCGTGTTGCGCGGTCGCCCGCAGCCGATGATGCCGACGCGAAATTCACTCATGCTGCCTCGTTTCTTTCAAACGCCGATACTCCGCAGATAGGCGCGGCTGACGGTCGCGCTTTCGAGCGCGGTCGCCCGTTGCGTCCGGTCTGTTTCCGCGATTACCCAGCCCGCGAAGTCCGCCGCGCGCAGCGTGTCGAAGATGGCGGGGAAATCCACGCATCCCGCGCCGAGTTCGGCGAAGAGGCCGTGCTGCACGGTGGTCGGGTAGTCCCACTCCTCCGCTCGCCCCTGCTCCGCAACCGCCGCGTGGATATCCTTGAGATGCACGGTCTTAATGCGGTCGGCGTAGTCACGGCAGAACGCGACCGGGTCCGCGCCCGCCCAGGCAAGGTGCCCGGTGTCCGGGCCGACGAAGACATGTTCGGGGTCGGTGAGGGAGAGAAGGTGGTCCATCTCCGCCCGTGTCTCGATCACCGTCCCGACATGGTTGTGGAAGCAGGTCCGCACCCCCTGCGCGAGGGTAATGGCGCCGATCGCATTGATGAGCGCCGCGTAGTCCGCGAAGGATTCGTCCGGGAGCGCGTCGTCCGGCTGCACATGCCCGGCGACTTCCCGGCGCGTTTTGCCCCGCGGCGTGATGAAGTTCCCGCCGCCCGCCGCGACATACAACTCAGTGCATCCGACGTCACGCATGAAACGGGCATCGCGCTCCGCCTGTTGGAGGATTTCCTCACGACCCTTCGTCTCGCCGAATGTCCCACCGAAGTAGCCAGGCGCGGTCATGAGACCGTAGCGGGCGTAGCGGGCAACAGTTTCTGCCGCAGACTGCTCCGGGTGGATGACCGTCGGTGCGCCCGCGTATCCCGCCTGCCCGCTCTCGCGCAGCGCCCGCTCTTCCCAGTCCGCCGCTGCCTCCGGCATATTCTTCCACGTAATCAGCGCGCACCCGACGTGAAATGTTGCCATCTTTCACC
Source organism: Thermomicrobiales bacterium (assembly GCA_050999735.1). Classification (GTDB taxonomy): domain Bacteria; phylum Chloroflexota; class Chloroflexia; order Thermomicrobiales; family JALYUS01; genus JALYUS01. The sequence goes on from JBPCPB010000109.1 coordinate 5,173, forward strand.
TTTCCGTTATGCGGGAATGAACCGCGCGAGATAGGCGCGCGCGTCGGCAATTCCTTGCTGGACGCGCGCCGGACTGCCTTCCCATAATGGGTCCTCGTGCTCGATGCTCATGTCGCCCGCGTAGCCGAGATCCGTCAGCAACGTGACGAAAGCGTTCCAGTCCACCGCTCCGAGGCCCGGCAGGCGATGCCGCCACCAGCCCTGTTGCTGGCGTGGCGACTCGATCTGCGGCCCCTCGACACCGTAGCGGTAGCATCCCTCGGGGAGGATTTCCGTGTCCTTGGCGTGGACATGGTAGATGCGGGCGGCATATGCGCGGGTGGCACGCAGGTAGTCTATTCCCTGCCAGATGTTGTGTGAGGGGTCCATGCAAATGCCGATCGCCTCGGACGGGATGAGGTCGAAGAGCGCGTCCCACGCTTCCGGCGTGCAGACGACGTTCTGCCCGTTGTAGGGGCAGTTCTCGATGGCGATCCGCACCCCCTGCCGTTCCGCATGTCGGGTAGCTTCGGGCATCGTCTCGCGCATCGCGGCCCAATTCTCCCGCTGCGAGGTGTCATTGCGGAAGTTACGCGGGAGCATCCAGACCGTCGCCAATCCCCATGCCTTCGCCCGATCAATGTCTCGGCAGGCCGCCGAGACGGCCTGCTTCCGCGTGCCGGGATCGGAGTCCGCGAGGGAAGCGCGAATGCGCATTGGCCCGAGCGCCAGCCCTTGCGCCTGCATCGCCGCGATCGTGGCGTCGTCGAACTCCACTTCGGCGTCAATCGCTTGTACGCCCGTCGCGGCGACGGTCGCCGCCAGTTCGGTGGGTGAAAGGTTTCGCAGTCCGCCCGTCATGACGAGGCTGAGTCGCATCGGTTACCCTTTCTTCAACGCGGCGTAGTCCGCGTCGGTGTAATCCTTCATCGGGTCCCAGTTCGGGAAGACGAGGTCATCGCGCGAGACCTTCGCGCCTTTGGCCTGTGCCGCCTTGATCGCGCGGTCCAGTTCCTTATCGCTGCGGTCCTTGAGGTCCTGCATCGCCTTCTTCGGGTCACCGAGCTGCCCGGTGAAGATTCCCTGCATCACCGCGCCGAAGTCCGGCGTCACCGGCTTGAGTTCCAGTTCCACCTGCGACCAATCGGGATTGCGAACAATCGGGCTTGGGGCGAGACGCTGGATAGTGTCCAGTGTCTTGAAGATCGCGCGTGAGCGCGGATCAATGTTTGCCTGCGCGTTCACGTCCGGATAAATCGAGCGCTGACCGCCGCCGGAGAGCGTGGTGAATGTCAGGTTGCCTGCCCTGGTGCCGAGGTAATGGAAGATATCGGCGGCGACGGCGGGGTATTTCGTCTTCGCATTGATGCTGAAGACGTTCTGACCCGTGGTGTTGGGGAATGACGTGAGCGGGTAGACCGTCCCACCGTTCGGCACGGGTTGTTCGACGATGTCGAACGAGAACGACGGGTTCTCCTGCTTCCACTGGGGAATATTGTACGTTCCCGAGATCATCATGCCCGCGACGCCCTGTGCGAATTGCGCGCGCGCCTGCGCGGCATTCAACGAGACCGAGCCGGGAAAGATACTGCCGTCCGACTTTATGCCGAGGATGAGGTCAATGACGGCGAGGTATTGATCGGTGAGGTAGGTGAACGCGCCCGTCGTCCAATTGATGTCGCCAAGCAACCCGCCCCCGCCGCCACCGAGCGGAGCGGCGCGGCGCGCGAAACCGCTGACGATTGACGCGAAGCGATTTCCCGGCTGCCCCTCGATAATCACCCCGTAATACTTACCGCCCCCTTGTTGCGTCATCTTCTTCGCCGCAGCGCGGAAGGCATCCCAGGTGACGGGGGCCGCCTTCGGGTCGAACGCCGCGCTCGCCGCGTAGTCGGTGTTGTAGCAGAGCGATGTATCGCCACCGGGGTTCGTGAGGGGCGGCCCGTAGGCTTTCCCCGCGAAGACATTCAATCCCGTCAGGAAGGACCCGACAGGAAACGCTGCTTTCCACTGCGCGAAGTCCGGGATGATGTCATCAATTGGGCGAACCCAGCCGTTCTGGATCGCCTGCCCGAGGGAGATCTGCCCCGGTAACTGGAAGACATCGGGCGCATTGTTGTTTTGGAATCCGAGCGGCAATAGCGCCTGAATCTTATCGAAGGGGAGTGGGTCATAGGTAATGGCGATATTCGGATGTGCGCTATGATACGCGGCGAAGTAGGGTTTGAAGAAGAGCGCTTTCGCGTCACCGCTGTCAACCCAGTGAAACGTGACGGTATCGGTCGGCAACGTTACGCCGCTGGTCGGGATGACGATCGCCCCGTTGCCCGCCGGGGTCTTCACGGCGGGCGCTGTTGATGCCGTCGGGGTAGTCGGTGTGCTCGTTGCGTTCCCGCTACCGCAGGCAGCGAGGAGCGCGGCGGCGCTGGCGCCCCCTGCGAGACGCAGGGTCGCCCGCCGCTCGATCCGGTTTCCGCTGCGATTCCCCGCCATAGGTGGCTCCTCTCGCCGACCCCGCCTACTGCTTGACGGCGCCGGCGATCCCTTCGACGAAGTAGCGTTGCAGCAGCAGGAAGACGGCGATGATTGGCACGAGGGCGATCGTCGCCGCCGCCGCCATCCCCGCGATGTCCGTGAAATACTCCCCCTGGAAGGCGAACATCCCCACTCCCAGCGTCCGCAGATTCGGTCGCGAGAGCGTCAGCACCAGCGGCAGGAAGAAGTCGTTCCAACTGCGCTCAAATTGCAGGATCACTGTCGTCGCGATCACCGGCTTCGCCAGCGGCAGCATGATCCGCGCGAAGATGCGCAGGAACCCCGCCCCGTCCATGATCGCCGCTTCCTCCAACTCCCGCGGTAACTGCGAAAAGAAGCCCGCGAACAAGAGGATGTAGATGACATGCGCGCCGCCGCTCTCCGCCAGAATCACCCCCAGCAGATTGTTATTGAGGTGCAAGCGGTTGATCAGATCGAAGATGGGGATGATCGTGTACCCCTCGGGGAGGAAGACCGTCGCCAGAAAGAGCGCGACGATGAACTTCTTGCCGGGGAAGTCGTACCGTCCCAGCACATAGCCGATCATCCCGGTGGTCACGACGACGATGGTTGTCGCCGAGACCGCGATGATCACCGTATTGAGAAAGTACCGCCCGATGTGCGCCTGTGTCCAGGCGCGGGAGAAGTTTTCCAGATGCAGCGCGGGGGGAACCAGCCCCGGCCCCTTGAAGATCTGCGCGTTCGTCTTGACCGCCGCGGAGATGACCCAGAGGAAGGGGTAGATCCACAGGAAGCAGATCGGCGTCAGGATGACGCTCGTGATCGTCGCGCGCAAGCGTCCGCCGCGCGCGATGCGGTCAATGGCGCGCGTGCCCATCGGGCGCACGGCGAGGGTCGGTCGGGTTGTGGCCGTCATGCGGTGCCTCCGATGGTCAGGTCCTGGCGCACGGCGCGCGCCTTGCGGATCGCCCACGCCTGCGTCAGGGCAATCACCATCACGGTCAGGCCGAAGAAGACGCCGACGGCGGAAGCATACCCTTCGCGCGGGATGCCGCCGGAAACCGAGAAGGCGTTACGATAGATATAGACTTCGACGACCTCACTGGCGAAGAAGGGGCCACAGCCCGTCATCGTCTGTACGAGATCAAAGACGCGCAGCGTGTTGACGGCGGTGATGAGCAGGATGACGACCGCAAAGGGGCGGAGAAGCGGTATGGTGATCCCGCGGAATTGCGCCCCGCGCCCGGCACCATCCACGCGGGCCGCTTCGTAGAGTTCGGCGGGGATCGCCTGCAAAGCGGCGAGCCAGTAGATCAGCGTGAAGCCGAAACTCTTCCAGACCTGCACGCCCATGATCGTCCAGAGGGCGCGATGCGGGTCGCCGAGGAAGTCAATCGGCTGGCCGACCAGATGCAGTGCGAGCAGGGTCTTGTTCACCGGACCGTTGAAGGGGCTGAAGATGAAGGTCATCAGGATGCCGACAATCGCCGTCGTGGTCACGACGGGCAGGAAGAAGAGCGTGCGGAAGAGGGGTGCGAGGCGGAGCGCCCGGTCATTGAGGATGATGGCGACGAGGAGCGAGAGGCCGAGACGGATCGGCACGGTGACAAGCATGAAGAGGAAGGAGTGGCCGAACGCGCGCCAGAAGAAGGGGTCATGGATGAGTTCGCGGTAGTTGGTGAGGCCGATGAAGGGGCGGGCGGTGGAGAAGCCGGAGAAATCGAGGAGGGAGAAATACCACGAGGCAACAATCGGCCAGAAGGTGAACATCGCCGCGAGGATGAGCGAGGGGATCATGAAGAGATAACACCAGCGGGCCGCGACCATCTGCTGCCAGCGCGTGGCGCGCGGACGGCCTGCGGGTTGTCCTGAGAGAGGTTGGGCAATCGAGGTGGACACTCCACGGCTCCCTTACTGCTTCGGCGCGGCATCATCCGCGCAGTCGTCGGCCTGCGCCCTTCGCACAGTGGTCCTCATCCGACCGCGACGGGCAAGCCGCGCGGGTTCTCGTCCCAGGGGGTGACATCGCTCGTGCGGAGATACCAATCGAGGAGACGGCGCTCAAGCGCGTGTTGCACGGGGCCAATTGCCGCCGTGCCGTAGATGTTACGCTCCTCCCGTGCATCCGCTTCCAGATCGTACAACTCGGATACGCCATGCCGCCGATAGATCAGTTTGTGCGTCGCCGTGCGCACCATCACGGCTCGACAGACGCTTTCCGGGTGTTCCTGCTGGAGCAAAGCCTTTGGGTAGTAGATGCCGCGTGGGTGTGTGCTAAGGGGAGAGCGGCCGGGCCGCCCCTCGAAGCAGTGCGGCTCACGCGGGTCGTATCCTCCTTCCGCGAAGACCGCGCGATCCGCATCGCCCGCCTCACCCCGCAACTGTGGGACGAGGCTCCGAGAAAAGTGTGTATGGTACGCGGGGACCTCCGCCAGTTCGAGCGCCGTCGCCATAAAATCAAGGAGTTCGATCGGTTCCTCCACGACGTGCCCCGTCGCCATTCCCGGCACGCGGGCAATGAAGGGAACGCGCGTCAGGGTGTCATCCAACGCGCTCGGCCACTTTTCGACCAATCCGTAGTCGCCTGCCCAGTCGCCATGATCGGAGAAGCAGAAGACGGCAGTTTCGTCCGTGAGGCCGATTTCGTCAAGTGCGTCCAGGAGTCGGCCGAGCAGCATGTCGGTCACGCCGGTCATGCCGAGATAGATCGCATTGATCTGCCGCATCACGGAGTCGTCCAGATGGTCGAGACGACGCGAGCGCCGAATCAACGAATGGAAATCCGGCTTGTTCGGCAGATTGGCGGGGCGCAGGGACGGTATGTCCGCAGGGTCGAACAGCGTCTGCCACGGTGGGGGCGCGCAGTACGGCGGATGCGGGAGCGAAAGCGGCAGGTAGATGACAAACGGCTCCCGCGGCCGCGATCGGAGCAGGGCGATTGCCCCGTCCACATTGCGGAAATCGCTCAACTGCTCGACGCGCTCCACGACCGGCTCGGAGAGGAAACTGTCGTAGCGTGGATCATCGAAGGACCAGGGCGGCAGGATCGGACCGCTCGGTCCGGGCACGGCGCGGCGGGAGCGGTCGCCGAGACGGAAGTCCGTCACGCTCGCCGCGAAACTCTCCGGCGCGAGCAGATCATTCTTGCCGCCCCAATAGACGTGATAGCCCGCCTCCTTGAGGGAACGCAGGAGATTCGGCTCGTCCGGCCGCAGGAGATGCCAGAGCGTGCGATGCCCGCGCACATGCGGATACCACCCCGTCATGAATGAGCAGCGCGAGGGGCTACAGACCGTGTGCTGGACGTGGCACTGCGCGAACTGCGTCCCCTCGTCCGCGAGGCGGTCCATATTCGGCGTCGGTGCGAGCGGATGGCCGTAGCAGCCGACACTCTCCGCCCGCAGTTCGTCCGGGATGAAGAAAATGAAGTTCATGCCCTACTTCTTCAGCGCGGCATAGTCCGCGTCGGTGTAATCCTTCGTTGGGTCCCAGTTGGGGAAGACGTAATCATCGCGTGAGACCTTCGCCCCCTTCGCCTGTGCCGCCTTGATGGCGCGGTCCAGTTCCTTGTCCGAGCGGTCCTTGAGGTCCTGCATCGCCTTCTTCGCGTCATTGATCTGGCCGGTGTAAATCCCCTGCACGACCGACCCGAAATCCGGAGTGACCGTCTTGCGTTCCAGGTTGACCTTCTCGACATCGGGATTGCGGACGCTTGGGCTTGGGCCGAGGCGCATCTGCTGATCGAAGAGGGCGTTGACCTTCCGGATCCGTGGGTCAAGACCTGGCAGTTGGTTTGCCTGCGGGAAGACGGCCGGTTCACCACCTCCGGAGAGCGCGACGTATGCCGCCTGCCCACGCTCGGTGCCCGTATAGGCGAGGAGATCGCTGGCGACCGCGGGATACTTCGTCTTCGCATACACCCAGAGATAGCCGCCGGTCGGATCATACGTCAGTGGCATCGGTGTCCCGGTGTTCGGCACGGGCAGGCTCGCCACATCGAACGCGAAATCCGGGCTTGTCGTCTTCCATTGCTCAATATTCCACGGCCCCTGCAGCATCAACCCCGCGACGCCCTGCGCCATCTGCGCGCGCGCTTGTTCGGCGTTGAGCGAGAGCGTGCCGGGGAAGACACTGCCATCGGACTTCAGCGCGAGCAGCAGGTCAATCGCGGCGAGGTATTGGTCCGCCGTGTAGTTGTACTCACCCGTCTTGAAATTGAGGTCATCCCCGCCGCCGACCGCCCCCGCCATCCGTGCGAGATTGCGGACGTCCGTAGCCCAGTTGCTCGTCTGCGCGCCCTCGAAGATCACGCCGTAGTATTTGCCGCCGCCCTGCTGCGTGATCTTCTTCACCGCCGCGCGGTACTCGTCCCACGTCAGCGATTTCGTTTGCGTATCAATGCCCGCGCGCCGGGCCGCATCCACATTGGATAGGAGCAGCGTGCCATAGAGTTTGTTGGTGATAAATGGGAACGTATACGTCTTCCCATTGAAGACGTGGACACCATCGAGGAACGAACCGGGCGGGAAGGCCGCTTTCCACTGCGCGAAGTTCGGGATGATGTCGTCAAGTGGCCGCACCCATCCCTGCGCCACCGCTTGCCCGCCCGTGAAATTCTGCGGGATCTGGAAGACATCGGGCGCGTTGCTGTTTTGTACGCCGAGCGGCACGATCTTGCCGATCTCCGGCCACGGCAGTTCATCGAGTTGAATCGCGATGTTCGGGTGGGCCTGGCTGTAGGCCGCGAAATACGTTTTGAAGAACAACCCCTTCGGGCCAGGGCCGCTCTGCACCCAGCGAAGCGTCAGCTTGTCCGTCGGCAGTTGTATGCTACTCGTCGGGATCACGATCGCGGTCTCATCGGTGGCTGCGGCAGTGTTGCTCGCGGACGGTGCGCTTGTGACCCCTGTCGCTGGCACGGCGGGGGAAGTCGTGGTCTGCCCGCTCGGAGGTGGCGCCGTTGCGTTCCCGCCGCCACACGCGGCGAGGATCGCGGCCAGGCCCGCTCCCGCAGCGGCCCGCAGGAGATGACGCCGTGAGATTGCCGAATCGGTCTGATCGTGCGTATTCATGGCCGCCCCTTTCACGCATGCTGCCATTTGGCCCGCTCTCGCTCGGAAAGGACGATGTCCGCCGCGCCGCTCGACTTGAATGCGTCCGCCTCATAATAGTCGAACTCCCTGCCGCCGGTTTCCGCCCACCATGCATCCCCGCGCCGTTCGAGGTCGGCCTTCGTGTCGGCAACAGCAGGGTTTGCCGCGACGTTCAGCAGTTCGTGCGGGTCATGTTCCATGTCGTACAGCTCATCGGTCTGGTCCGGGCCGTAGTATTTGATGTACTTCCACCGGCGCGTGCGCACAGCGCGGAAGGGATGTAACCCCCAATACGCGCCGTAGTGCTCGAAAAAGACCGCCTCATCGTCCGGATGGTGCGTGCGGTGCATCGCGGGCAGCAATGACCCTCCCGCGAATGTGGGTGGTGGGGTGATCCCCGCCGCCTCCAGGAGCGTGCCCGGCACGCTGGCATTGACGGTCAGATCGTCCACGACCGCGCGCGGGAATCGGGCGCCGGGGATGCGCACGAGGAGCGGGACGACGAAGAGTTCATCGTACGGCAAGGTGCCCTTCAGTCGCATCCGATGCGCGCCCATCATGTCGCCGTGATCGGAGGTGAAGATGACGACGGTTTCCTCCCACATTCCCTTCGCTTCCAGGGCGGCACGCACCGCGCCGAAGCATGCATCCATGTGGGAGATCATCGTGTAGTACTGCCGCAGTTCGTGCTTCAATGATGATTCGGTGGTCGCATCGCCATGCTCGCGATCGCGATTGCGTGCCTGCTGGAAGGGTGGCTTGCTCGCGAGATCGTCCGCGTAATAACTGACTTGGAGGCTGATCCGCTCCGGCGGATACCGGTCCGCGAATTGCTCCACGAGTTCGAACGGCGGGTGCGGCTCCTGAAAGGAGACGGTGAGGAAGAGCGGTTGATCGGGGTCATGCTCCGCGAGGAAGCGACAGGTTGTGTCGGTGATCGCGCGATCCACGCCACTCATGGGCGCGACCGCCGGGAAGTCCGCGCCACGGTCGTATCCCAGCGCCGGGAGCGCCGCGCCGAAGTGCGTCTTCCCGAAATAGGCGGTCGTGTAGCCGTGCGCGCGGAAGACCTGTCCGACGGTGCGATGGCCGGGGTTCAGGTGCGCGGTATGCCCGTGGAAGCCATAAATGATCATCACGCCCAAGTCGTGCGGGTAGCGGCCGGTTTGGAGTGAGGCGCGCGACGGGACGCATTGGGGGTTGGCCGCGTACTGGTGCGTGAAGCGCACGCTCTCCGCCGCCAGGCGATCGAGATGGGGCGTGGATGCGGTCGGGTCTACGACACCAAGCCGCTGCCCCTGCATCTGATCACAGATTACGAACAGAACATGTGGACGTTTCATGCCTTCATCCTCTGCTTCGTCAGTGTGCCGCCGTCAGGCAGGCGTCATCGAGCACCCCTGCCGCATCCCGCAGCCGCGCCAGAAGCGCCGCCTCGTCTGCCGCTGCCTGTGGTTGACCGGCTAGGTTCTCCATTGCCAGTGGGTCCGCACGTAGATCGAAAAGCAGTGCGGCGGCGCCTGACTCATCCGTGGCGAGGAGCCAGTCATGCATGCGCAGGGCGCGCCATCGGTCCGGCGGGAGGTGGTGCATTGGCCGGTTGACCACCTCCCACTCCGGACTGCGCTCGACGCCACCCTCGATGTAGACCATCTGGCGCGGTGTATCGCCTGCGTCGCGCCAGACGTTCGAGCAGTCATACCCCTGCACGCGCGCCGGGATCGCCGCACCACAGCAGGCGAGCAGCGTCGGGGCAATATCCACGGACGCGAACAGGCTGTCCGTCACCGTGTCGGCGCGAACCTGGCCCGGCCAGCGAACGATACAGGGGACGCGCGTCGCCTCGTCATAGGGAATGCTCTTGCGCAACAGGCCGTGCTCACCGAGTGAATCGCCGTGGTCTGAGGTGAAGAGGGCGATCGTGTCTTCTGCCATGCCGAGCCGGTCGAGTGCGGCGAGCAGCCTGCCGACGTTGTCGTCCAGCGCTGTGACGAGACCATCGTACCGGGCACGCTCCGCCCGCGCGCGCTCCGCCAATGCGGGCGGAACGCTGGTGGGCAGTGGCATCACCTGTGGATCATACGTGGCGCGATGCCGCTCCGGAGGCTCCAACGGTGTGTGCGGCGGTCCCCAGGAGAGCATCAGGCAGAAAGGCCGCGCGCGGTCCGCCGCCGCTTCTTCCAGAAAGGCAACGGCGAGGTCCGTCTGGTGGTCCGGCTCGAAACCCGGTGTCGGGATCGCGTCCGGCGTGTCACGGAAGTACACACCGTCGTAGTAGCGATGCCCGCGATTGAAGGCTGCCCAGTATTGCCAGCCGTGACGGCGTTCCGGCGGGACGAAGCCGGGGCGTGGATCGCCATCGAGGTGCCATTTTCCGATGTAACCCGTCCGGTAGCCCAGTGCGCTGAGGGCTTCCGCAAAGCACATTTCGTCCGTGGGGAGGGGGTCATTGTTGCGCATTACGCCCGTCGCATGCGGATAGCGCCCGGTCATGAATGCGCCGCGGGAGGGCGTGCAGAGCGGGTTTACCGTGAATGCGTGCGTGAGCCGCACCCCCTCCCGAGCCAGCCGGTCGAGATGCGGCGTCTGCACGACGGTATCGCCCGCGCAGCCCAGCGTGTCCGCGCGCCACTGATCGGGGTAGATGATAAGAACATTCGGGCGTTCCGCAGTCAACCCTTCCCTCCTATCGTCGCCAGGCGGCGATAGGCAGCAGGAATACGGTCCTCACTGCCTGCCGCCTGCCGCCTACTTCTTCAATGCAGCGTAGTCGGCGTCGGTGTAATCCTTCGTCGGGTCCCAGTTCGGGAAGGCGAGGTCGTCGCGCGAGACCTTCGCACCTTTCGCCTGCGCGGCCTTGAGGGATCGGTCCAGTTCCTTATCGGCGCGATCCTTGAGGTCCTGCATTGCCTTCTTCGCGTCGCTGACCTGACCCGTGAAGACGCCTTGCAATACCTGGCCGAAATCCGGCGAAAGGGTCTTCTTCTCCAGGTCAGCCTGCGACCAGTCGGGGTTGCGGACGTTCGGGCTGGGCGCGAGATGCATTGTCTGGTTGAAGATTCCCAGCGCCTTTCTGTCACGCGGGTCAACCTGCGCCTGTTCGATCACCTGCGGGAAGTTCGGTGGATCACTGCCGCCCGTGATCGTCGCCCATTGCGTCTGCCCTTCCGTCGTGCCGAGGTAATGGAAGATGTCGCCCGCGATTTGCGCATTCTTCGACTTGGCAAAGACGTACAGCGCATTCCCCCCGCCCGGACCGAAGAACAGCGGCAACGGCGTGCCCGTGTTCGGGACGGGCAGGTCCGCGATATCGAAGTTGTAGGTCGGATTATCGTGGATCCACTGGGGGATGTTCCAGATACCCTGAAGCATCATGCCCGCCGCGCCCTGTGGCATCTGCGCGCGCGCCTGCGGAGCGTTCAGGTTGGACGAGCCGGGGAAGATGCTGCCGTCCGCTTTCATGCCGAGCAGGAGGTCAATCGCCGCGAGATACTGGTCCGTCGTGAAGTTGTATTCGCCTGTCTTATAGTTGGTGTCCTGCGACAGCCCTCCCTCGCTCGATCCCGGCGCTCCCGCGATCTGCGCGAGGACGCGGACGAAGGCCTCCCACTGGTTCGTCTGATTGCCGCCGATGATCGTCCCGTAATACTTCCCCGCTCCTTGCTGCGTCAGTTTCTTCGCGGCGGCGCGGAACTCGTCCCACGTCAGCCGTTTCGCCTGCGGATCAATGCCTGCCTGTTTGAGGTAATCCACGTTGTAGAGCAGCAGGTCATGCCGCTTGTTGGTCGTGAAGGGGATCTGGTAGGTCTTGCCGTTGAAATCCGTGACGCCGTTCGCGAATGACCCCGTCGGGAAGCCCTTCTTCCAGTTCGCGAAGTCCGGGATGATGTCGTCGAGCGGCTGCACCCACCCCTGGGAGACCGCCTGCCCAGCCGTGAATCCGAGGGGGATCTGGAAGACATCGGGTGCGTTGCCGTTCTGCACGCCGAGCGGCACGACCTTGGCGATCTCATTCCACGGCAACGCGTCGTACTGCACGGTGATATTGGGGTGCGCCCTCTGGTACGCGAGGAAGTACGCGTTCCAGAAGAAGGCTTTCACGTCGCCACTGTCCACCCAGTGGAAGTTCACCTTGTCCGTCGGGAGTTTCGCGCTCGTCGTCGGGATTGCGATGCTCACCGCGCTCGCCGGAGCGGTGGCTGCGGCGGGCGCGCTTCCCACTGTGCTCGTTGTTGGCGCACCGGCGCCGCTCGTTGCCTGGCTGGGCGGCGATGTCGAGGTTGCGCTGCCGCCACCACACGCCGCGAGTAGCCCGGCCGCACCCGCTCCGGCCGCGAGCCGCAGCGCGTCCCGCCGCGAAAGTGATCTCATTCGTTCATTGTGCGTCTGCATTGAATCCTCCTTTTTCATCGTCGGTAGCCAGAAAGGGAAGGATCACTGATTCCTGCTTCCTTTCAGGAATCACGGTTCGGATGCGGGTTGCTCTCCGCGCAACCGCTCAATCGCGCGCCGTTGAAGCCCCGTCGCGGACATCTCCATCATCTCGAAACGGTTGCCTTCCGGGTCCACGACCCATGCATGTCGGTTGCCGTCGCTTTTCCCAAGGGTGACCGGCGTGGTGGTGACGCCGCGCGTGGCAAGGTCTGCCACCGTGTCGTCCATGTTCTCCACCGCGAGACCGATGTGGAACACGCCCGCGCTTTGTGGTGAGGCTGCTACCGTGTCCGTGGCGCCCGGGAAAATTTCCAGGCACTGGGTGTCCGTGAGCCGGATGTACACGAGCCGCAAGTCGCCCGCGTCCGTGAAGAGGCGCGCCATCTCCGCGAGACCGAGGGAGTCGGTATAGAAGCGGACCATCGCTTCGACATCTCGGGCGCGGATGGCGATGTGCTCGAAGCCGGTGGCCCCTTTCATGCTCCTCGCTCCTGGCGCAGGCGCGCGATGGCGCGCGCTTGCAGTCCGGTGGGGGACATCTCCATCAGTTCAAAGCGGTTTCCCTCCGGGTCCTCGATCCATGCCTGCCGGTTGCCATCAGCCGGCCCGGTTTTCAGCGGGCGTGTCAGGGAAACACCCCGCGTGGCGAGGTCCGCG
>JBPCPB010000410.1:0-2724 GCA_050999735.1 Thermomicrobiales bacterium
CCACCAAACCCTTCCGCGCTGCCATTCTCCTGCTAAACTGAACCGCATTGGGCTGAAGCCTGCTCCACCGATCCACTCTTACGCGACCGCTCCATCGGCGCGCAACGTGGCAATCGCCTCATCGGCATAGCCGAGTTCGCGCAGGATCGCGTCTGTATGCTCGCCCAGGAGTGGTGGAGGCAGCGTCACTTCGAGATCGGCGCGTTTCAGGTGATACGGCATGCCGGGCACGGTCAGTGCCCCAATTGTCGGGTGCGCGACGGTGCGGGCCAGCCGCTCGTGCTGGACCTGCGGATTCGCGAAGACCTCGTCAATGGTGGAGATCGGGCCGCACGGCACATTAACGGAGCCAAGCAGTTCAAGCAAGTCGGCGGTCGTCATCGTGCCGAACTTCTCGGTAATCATCGCCGTCACTTCCTCATACCGCGCGAGGCGATCCTGATTGCGGGCATAGCGCGGATCGTTCGCCCGTTCCGACCAGCCGAGCACGCCGCAGAGACGCCCCCAAAGCGCGTCATTGCCGATGGCGAGGCAGATGAAGCCGTCCGCCGTCGGATAGGTGTCGTACGGGCAGATCGTTTGATGCCGGTTGCCGACGCGCCTGGCGACGATGTTGTCCATGAAATAATTGACGGTGTAGTAGACGAGCATCGAAGTTTGCGCGCCGAGCAGTGAGGCATCAATGAACTCACCACCGCCGCCATTTGCCTTCCGGTAGAGTGCGGCGACAATCGCGTACGCCGCAAACATCCCGGCGGTCATGTCCGCGATCGGGATGCCAACGCGCGTCGGCGGGCCGTCCTCCTGCCCGGTCAGGCTCATGATGCCACTCATCCCTTGCAGAATGAGGTCGTATGCCGTCCAATTCCGTCCTGGTCCCGTCTGCCCGAACCCGGAGATCGAGCAATAGACCACCTCTGGCCGCCGCGCCGCGACCGCATCGTAATCGAAACCGAGGCGGCCAATCGTGCCGGGGCTGAAGTTCTCGATCAGGACATCCGCCGTCTCGATCATCTTCCAGAGAGCCGCTTTGCCCTCCGCGTGTTTCAGATCGAGGGCGATGGAGCGCTTGTTCCGGTTGATGCTCAAATAGTAATTTGCCTCGCCCTCGGAGAAGGGTGGCCCCCAGGCGCGGGTATCATCCCCCTTGCCCGGCTGCTCGACCTTGATCACCTCCGCGCCCATGTCCGCGAGCATCATCGTGCAGTACGGTCCCGTCATCACCCGCGTCAAATCCACCACCCGCACACCCGCCAATGGCAACGTCGCTTCCACTCCGATTCCCTCCTGACGAAGAATGATTGAACCGCCAAAACGCCAAGAATGCCAAGAAGAAAAAGGGGAACGGAGCGCAGAGAGCACAGGGGACGCAGAGAACACAGAGATGAAAAAAGGAGCGAAACACCACAAACCGTTTTCTTCCGTATTCTCCTCTGCGCTCTCTGCGTCCTCCGCGCGCTCTGCGTTCAATCTTTCTTCCCTCTTGGCGTCCTTGGCGTCTTGGCGGTTCAGAAATCCTCCTATTTATGCCGGTACAGACCGTACGTGAAGCCGTGGTCAATCGCCGCCTGAATGTCGGTTTGCGGTGTGAGGATGAGGACGAGGTTCGGCGAGACGATGGACGCATCCATCTGGACGAGCGCGACGCGAGTATACTGCGCGTCAAATCCCGGCAGATCGAGGCCGCGACCGGGGCGACCACCCGTTGTCAACTTGCTCATGCCGACAGCGATGTACGTAGGGTGTTGCGCCAGAATATAGGCCGGGTCTGTTTTCTCATGGCCCGCGACGCCCTCTCCAGTCGCGATCGCCGTGTGCGCGATGTGCGCGTCGTTGAGGCCGAGCATATCGAGCGTCGAGAGGCGGCTGATAAAGGGAACGACGCCCGCCGCGTCAATCGCCAGCGTCGCGTTCGGCGGCGCGGTCTGCTTCAAATAATCGCCGAGCGCGGTCAGGCCGGTAACCTCGCGCATGTGCGTGCTGCCGACGCGCTGTTCCAGGAAGGTATTCGGCGGCATCAGCGGCAAAAAGAGCCAGACCGCGATCAGCGCCACCGCGACAGCGGCGAGCGGCGACCCGGCCTTGTTCCACGCGGACATCGCCTTCGTATCATGCGAGCGGAAACGCATGCCATACCACGGCACACGCGCGAGCGAGCGAAGACCCGCAACGAGCAGCACGACGACGAGCGGGAAGATATGAAAGAGGAAACGCGGCCCGATAAAGTCGCCGCCAACGAGGACGATGTAGCCGGTGAACGCCGCCACGAGCAGGGCGACATAGCGCGCCGCACGATTGGCGACAGCGGCGGATGGAAGCAGGACGAGTGCGAGGATCACGACAATTATCGTGCGGGCCTGGAGATGCGGGAAGTCATTGAGGACGTAATCGAGGCCGCGCCGTACTTGCTGCGTCGTCGAGCCGACTTTGTCGTAGAACGTATTGGGAAGTGGCTCGCCATAATAGGCAAGCCGCCATAGCTCATGCACGCTCGCGATCACGACGAATGGCACCGCAAATTGCGCGAGATCACGGAAGCGCATCGCGCCGTCTGTCTGTTTGGGACTGATATTTGGATATACCCGCAATCGGATGCGAGAAAAGATGGTGGTCGCAGGCTTTTCCGCCTGTCTCCCCCCCGCGAACAGCAAGCCGGAAAACCCCTGCCCACCACAAGAACCCACCCCTCCCCCCCCCCCAACACAGTGAAAGACGCGGGGAACG
>JBPCPB010000419.1:0-19566 GCA_050999735.1 Thermomicrobiales bacterium
TTCTCTTTTTGTTTTTTTTTTTTTTTTTTTGTCCCTTCCCCCCTTTTCCTCGCGCGCAGGCCCGCGCTCCACCCCCCCCGCGACCGGGTTATTGTGTTGGCTGTTCGTCAACGATCAGTTCATGGACGCGCAAACGGTGGACTTCCAACTCGCCGATCACGAGGCGGCCGATTTTCCCGTTCTTGATGACGAGCGCGCGGATCGCCAGTGCGCCAATCGCCACCGCGCCGACGGACATCGCACCCATCGCCGCCGCGCCAATCGCGACCGCGCCGATCCGCGCCCGCCGTACCGCCGCGCTCTCGTCCGTCCGCGCAAGGTGACTCTCGCTATCGTGGTGTCGCTTCATTGCATGCATCCTTTCCTTTTCGGTCATCATCGAACGCGGATCGCGTCGCCAAACAGATCGAGCGCGATCTCGTACAGCGAGGGGAAGTGGCCGGGAACAACCGTTTCCGGCGGAAGGGGAACGTCGGGTGGCGGGCCGCCCATCCCCGCCAGTTCGAGCGAAACGAGGCCGTGTAGATACGCCCATGACGCCGTCGCCCCCGTTCGCGCATCCATTGGGCGGATCACGCCCGCCGCGATGCCGTCCGCGAAGGCGTGTTGGAGCGGCGCGAAGGCCGTTGTCGCGATGTCGAGGTCTTCGTGCGACGGTTGAAACTCCGGGATCGGGCGGCTGAACATCAGACTGTATTCCTGGGGATGCGCGATTGCGAACCGGCGGTATGCGATACCCAGGTCGCGGATACGGGCGATGGGATCGGCTACCGTTTGTTCGACCTGCTCCATCGCATCGGCGAGTTTGCGGAAGCCTTCAACAAAGAGTGCTTCGGCAATCGCTTCCTTGCCGGTGAAGTATTCATAGAGGGCGGGGGCGCTGTAGCTGATGCGCCGGGCGATACCCCGGATCGAGAGCGCGCCCGCCCCTTCCACCCCGATGATGTCGCGTGCCGCCTGGAGGATGTCCTGTCGCATCTCCTCGCCGTACCGTGCCCGCCGTCCCTTCGCCCCCGCTGGTGTTGTCATTGTGTTCGCTCCACGTTCCATTCTCCATCGCCCACTGTGATGCGCCATGCGCGGGAGACTATGTCACATGTGGAAGCTTGGAATCGTCGGTTCCAAGTGGGCGGCGGGACGGCGCGGCCTCCTGGACAAGGTGATCAACGTCGCGGTGGTGACGGCGGCGAAGAGCGAACCGGCGGCAATGAGAGTGCGCGCATCTGGTGCGATAATGGACTGACCGCGCAGTGCCTGCCATGTGAGGAGGCCGACCAACCCGAGATAGCCAAAACCCGCGATCCCGATGAGCGCCTTTCGGGTCGCCATCTCTAATTTCTTTCCATATCGGACGACGAGCCAGCCGAAGAGTGGCAGCAGTTGCAGCCCGTGGAGGCCGACGAAATGCGGCACGCGCAGGTCGCCGCCGACCGTGCTCCAGCCAAGGATCGGGATGCCCGGCCCGCCATCCGCCACGCCGACGCTATGCGCGCCCGAGATCGGCAAGCCGTTGCCCGCCTTTGCCGCCGTCAGTTGCGCCGCCGTCGGCGACGTCATGAAGAAGGCGACGCCCATCCCGACGAAACTGATGAAGATGCCGAGCCGGAGCGCCCATCCGAATGCCGGATCCGCGAACCGCTGCCGCAACAGCACGATGCCGAGGATCAGATTCGCAGTCCAGATACCGACGACGGAAACAGCCATGACACTCCAAACGGTGGTGTCAAATGGCGTGCCGACGTTGAAGTGGCTCGTCGTCCCCCGGATGACTTGCATCACGATCAGCGCCATCTCGATGAGCAACCCGACAGTAGTCACCCACGCGACGATCCCGGCGATGCGCCGGTGGCTCTGGACGAAACCGAGCAGCCAGATGAACGTCGCGCTATAGATGCTGATGGAGACGGCGAATTTGAGCGGCTTGAGCCACGCGGGCGCGCCCGTGATGACCGACGGATCCGCGAGCAACCCGACCAACGCGGCAACGATGGTCAGCAGCATCACGAGGATCATGAACGCGAGTGGTCGGTTGATCGCCGTCGCGCGCGTACGCAGATGACGGGGGTGACGGAACATTTGCTGCATCATCATTGGTGACCCTCTCGTATTATATGGTCTCAAGACGAACGGCCGTCCGAATTCCGAACGTTGTTAGGATAAGTGATGCGCGTTTGGTTGTCAAGGGTTTCGGTACGGATCGCGCCCGATGGGAAAGGACGATCCCCGTCGCCGCGCTATACTAGCCGCCGATGCTGCCCGGCCGTGCCACTGCGGCGCGCTCTGGGCAGAAACAGCCGAGTCTGGGAAGGAAGGGTGGGGAATGAAATTCTGCCTGTCAATCGAGATTCAGGAGGGGTTGGACTACGCGACGACGCTGGCCTTTGCCCAAGCGAGCGAGGCGGCCGGTTTCGACGCCGCCCTGCTGGCCGAACACTATTACTCCTCGTCGGGCCACCTCGACCGCATGGCCGCCGACGCGTGGGTCTTCCTCGGCGCTCTGGCGCGGGAGACCGACCGGATCCGTCTCGGCACGCTGGTCAGCCCCGTGACGTTCCGCCATCCCGCAGTGCTGGCGAAGATGGCCGCCACGCTCGATCACGTCAGCGATGGCCGCGCCGAGTTAGGCATCGGCGCCGGCTGGCTGGCGGCGGAGCATGCCGCCCACGGCTTTCCGTTCCCGTCCGGCCCCGCGCGCGTTGATCTGCTCGAGGAGCAGGTGCAGGTGATCACCGGGCTGTGGTCCCAGGACCCATTCAGCCACGTCGGGCCGCAGTACCAGTTGGAAGCGTGCCATTTTACCCCGCGTCCGGTCCAGCGGCCGCGCCTGCCTCTGCTCATCGGAGGCACCGCTGCGGCGATCCGTCTGCCTCGGCTGGCCGCGCGCTACGCCGATGAGTACGTGCTCGGCATGGGCACCCCGGCGCAGTGCCGGGCGGTGCGCGAGCGGCTCGACCGTGACTGCGCGGTGGCCGGGCGCGATCCGAGCGCGGTGTCGCTGGCCCTGTTTGCCGGTCTCTGCGTCGGGGAAACGGAACGCGCGTTGGAGCGCAGTCTGGCGCGGCTGATGGAGGGCGCCCGCCCACACATGCGGGAACTGGACACCTGGATCCTCGGCACGCCGGAGCAGGCGGTCGAGCGCCTGCGCGCGTTCGCCGCAGCTGGCGTGGAGCGGCTGATGTTCTCGGTGGACCACGACCTGCACCGCGAAATGATACCGCTGCTCGGCGCGCGTGTCGCGCCACTGGTCCACGCGGGCGCATGAGCCGCCTGTCCGCCATCCAGCGGATCGGTGTTTGACGCGATGCGGGTCGCTCGGTACCATCAACGCATATGTACGTTCATATCGGGGAGGAATGTGTGGCAACGAATCAATCGCTCACCGTCGTGATCGCCTCGCCGCTCGAAGCGGAGCATGTCGCGACGCTCCGCGCCGATGCGCCGAAGAATGTGACGATCCGGTACGAACCCGATCTGCTGCCGCCGATGCGCTACAACGCCGATCATGACGGCCCGCCGGAATGGACGCGCACGCCGGAGCAGCAGGCCGCGTGGTCGGCGCTCCTGCGCGAGGCGGACGCGCTGTGGGACGTGGACCGGCGTGCGGGCGTCCATCCCCGCCAGTACGCACCGAAGGTTCGCTGGATTGGCACGACATCATCGGGCGTTGGGATGGGGATGCGGCGGCTCGGCGTCACAAAGGCCGATGATCTGATTATTACCACCGCGAGTGGTACGCACGCCGGGCCGATGTCCGAATTTGCCATCTACGGCATCCTGCACTTCGTCAAGGAGGGGCCGTACCTGCTGCGTGAGAAAGCGGCGCACCACTGGGCGCGATACGACTCCGGCGAACTGACGGATGCGGTGCTCGTCGTTATCGGGCCGGGCAAGATCGGGCAGGCGGTGGCGCGGCGGGCGCACGCCTTCGACATGCATACCGTCGCTATCGGCACCGGCCGGGAGTACCCACACTTCGACGAGGCGACCGATCGTGCCGGATTACCCGACGCCCTGAAGCGCGCCGATGCCGTTGTCCTCTGCGCGCCGCACACGGATGAGACGGAGAATATCCTCTCGGCGGACATGATCGCGCTCCTCAAGCCGACGGCGATTGTCGTCAACATCGGCCGTGGTCAACTGCTGGACGATGCGGCATTGACGGACGCGCTCGTGCATAACCGCATCCGGGGCGCGGCGCTCGATGTCTTCCACACGGAGCCGCTTCCACCTGATTCCCCCCTGTGGGAGATGGAAAACGTCATTATCAATCCGCACTCCGCGAGCACGGCGGCGCGTGAGAACGAACGCCTCACCGCGCTCTTCGCGCACAACCTCCGCTGCTTCACCGAGGGCCGCATCGCCGACATGCGCAACATCCTTGATCTCGACAAATTGTACTGAGATGGTACGGAGCGCAGAGAGCACAGAGGACACCAAGGACACAGAGAAAGAAAAAAGAAGGGAATTGGGAAACAAGAATCATCCGCGATCGAATGCGGATGTCACTCATCTCCCCCTTTTCTTTTTCTCTGTGATCTCTGTGTCCTCTGCGCTCTCTGCGCTTGAATCGGGGGCCGCATCATGGTGATAGTGGAGGATAGTTTCGTTAGTGCGCCGCGGGCGCGGATAGCGCAGGCAGTGAACTACGCCGGGAGCCTCAATCCGCAGCCGAAGGGGCCGGGGAATTGGCGGCAGTTGGCGGAACTCTACTGGTACTACGCGCCGCAGTTCGGGATGGACCCGCTCCTGCCATGGGCGCAGATGCTTCACGAAACCGGATCGCGCTCCTACGGCGGCGCGGTGGACCCCGCTGCGAACAACTACGCGGGCATCGGCGCGACGGGCGGGCCGGACGGCGCCCTCCGCTTCCGCACGCCGCAATACGGCGTCCTCGGTCACCTCGTGCATCTCGCCACCTACATCTTCCCCGGCCCGGTGAACCGCTACTGCACGAAGCGGTTTGATCCGCGTATCGGCTTTTGGGATGGCGCGCCCCTGCTGCGGCATCTCGTCCGCACGCAGCCGGAGATGTACAATGGCCGCCTGCTCCCCGAACGCCGTTGGGCGTACCCCGGCGATGGCTATTGCGCCGCCCTCGCACAGGCTGCAACGAACATCCAAAACATGTCGGGCTAAGAAGATGCTTCCTGTCTACTCGTCTTCCTCGTCGTCCTCGGCCCAAAGATCGGTCTCGATATCCGGCTCGTCAATCAGTTCGTCGGCGGCGGAGCCGACCCAGGTGAGGGTATGAGCGCCAATGGTGACGGGGCTACCGTCGCGGGCGCCGAGCCGTTCCAATTGCCGGGAGATACCCGTTCGGTCGAGGACGCGCTGGAGGCGAGAGACGGCTTCATCGAGATTGAAGTTCGTCATCGCCACAACGCGCTCGATCTGCGGGCCGCGCACGACGAATGATCCATCGTGGAGGCGGGCGGCATGCCAGCGGCGTTCTTCGTCGGGGGAGGCGATACGCTCGGTCGGCATCTCCTTCACCGGCGGCGGCAGTGCCGCGAGAATGGCGGCGATGCGGTTGATGATCGGGCGCAGCCCCTCGCCCGTTGCGGCGGAGCAGGGGAAGACTTCATATCCCTCTTGCGTCAGCGCGGCGCGCGCCGCCGGGAAGCGGTCACGCGCTTCCTGTGTGTCCATCGTGTGGAAGGCGACGATCTGCGGGCGGGCGGCGAGGTCAGGCTGGTACGCCCTCAACTCCGCATTGATCGTGCGGAAGTCGTCCAGCGGATCGCGCATCTCCATCCCGGAGCCATCCAGCACATGGATGAGCACGCGCGTCCGCTCGACGTGGCGGAGGAAGTCGTGGCCGAGGCCGCGCCCATCCGCCGCACCCTCGATCAGGCCGGGAATGTCCGCCAGCACGAAGGTCGGGCCGCGCTCGCCGTCCGGCGCGACGACGCCGAGATTCGGTTCGAGCGTCGTGAACGGATAATCGCCGATCTTCGGCGTTGCCCGCGTGATTGCGGTCAGGAACGTGGACTTACCCGCGTTCGGGAAGCCGACGAGACCGGCATCGGCGATCAGCCGCAGTTCGAGCGTGATCCAGCGCGCCTCGCCCGGCGCGCCGAGTTCGGCCATCCGTGGGGCCTGATGCGTGCTGGTCACATAGTGCGTGTTGCCGAGGCCGCCTCGCCCGCCATGCGCGACGACCGCGACTTCGTCCGGCTCGGTGAGGTCCACAATCAGGTCGCCCGTCTCGGCGTCCCGAACCGTTGTGCCGGGCGGGACGGCGATTCGCTTATCCGCACCGCGCGCGCCCTTCCGCTTCTTGGACGCGCCCTGGACGCCGGGCCGCGCTTTGAAGTGCGAGGCGAACTGGAAGGGCAGCAGGCTGTTGAGGTGTGGGTTAACGGCGAGAATGACATCGCCACCGCGCCCCCCGTCGCCACCGTCCGGCCCGCCGCGCGGCTCGAATTTCTCCCGCCGGAAGGCCGCCGAGCCGTTACCACCCTTGCCCGCTTCTACATAGATCTTTGCCCGGTCTATCAGCATTGTCCCGTCCACTCCTTCAGCCCGCCCCGAATGGCGGCCTTCGATGGTATCACACGGGGCAAGCGGGCAGCGGGCAGCGGGCAGCGTAGCGGGCGAATGCAAACCGCCAGGAGGCCAGGAAAAAGGGAGCGTAGCGCAGAGCGCGCAGAGGCGAGGAATAGAGAATTTGCTCTCTGTATTCTCTGCGTCCTCCGCGATCGCTGCGTAAAATCCTTCACCTGGTGTCAGGCATTGGGGAGGAGCGTGGAGAGGGCTTCCACGAGGCGGTTGACGTCCTCCTGATCGTTGTAGGCTTGGATCGAGACGCGCACGAGCGCCCGGCCATTTCGCGACGAGATCGGGATCTCGACCTGATAGTCGTCCCACAGGTGATCTTTGAGGCGCTGGGCGTCGAGCGGCGGCAGGGGGATGGCGCACATCTGCTCCCACCACTCCGACGAATCGGGGGCAATCGGCGGCAGGCCGGTCAGTGCGAGAATCCGCGCCCGAGCCTCGCCCGCCAGCAAGTGGCAGGCGGCGCGCACGCGCGGCCAGTCGTGTTCTCGCTGGAAGGCAATCGCTGCGGGCACGCTGAGGTAGGCCGCTGGGTCGTTCGTTCCCGTCCGCTCGAAGTGATCGAGGAAGAGCGACGGGCCGGGATTGTCCGCCTGGTAGCCCCAGCTGATGATGAGCGGCTCCAGGAGCGGCTGGCACTCCGGGCGGGCGAAAAGGAAGCCCGATCCCTTTGGAGCGCAGAGCCATTTGTGGCAGTTGCCGCCGTAGAAATCCGCGCCCAGATCGTCCAGATTGAGGTCAATCTGTCCCGGTGCGTGCGCCCCATCAATCACGGTGAGGATGCCCGCCTCGCGGGCGCGTCGGCAGACCTCGACGACGGGTAGCATCAGCGCGGTACCCGAGGTGATGTGGCTGATCGAGATGACGCGCGTCCGCTCCGTGACACCCGCCCACAACGCATTCACGAACGCCTCGGCGGTCGTCACGGGTAGGGGGATCGGCTGATTGATGTAGCGGGCGCCGCGTTTGCCGCAGTAATACCGCCAGGTGCGATCAACCGCGCCGTATTCGAGGTCCGTCGCGAGCACCTCGTCGCCCGGCTCGAGGGCCAGGGAATGCGCGACCGCGTTGATCGCCCAAGTAACGTTGGGCATGAAGACGACGTTGTCGGCGGCGGCGCCGAGATATTCCGCGAGCGCGGCGCGCGCCTCAGCGAGCAGCCCTCTGATTCGCCGACCGAGGAATTCGACGGGCTGGCGTTCCAGTTCGCGCTGCCAGGACTGATACGCCTCGAAGACCGGCCGTGGGCAGGCGCCGTAACTGCCGTGATTGAGAAACGTGATGTCCCGACGGACGAGGAATAGTTCGGCAAGCGTCGCGAGTTCGGCCGGGGAAGCAGCGGATACCGCCATCGTCAGATCCTCCTCCCGATGCACGAATTGTGTCAGGTTGCGCAAAGCAAAGGCTACGATTTTCGCTTACTGACATCCTTCGTCACATACAGTTGCGCGTACACCGGATTCCCGAAGTGGAGACTCTTGTTGCCCAGCTTGTCCGGTTCGATGGCAGGGCCTTTGACCCAGGGCTTGATCATCTCCACGTCCGCGCCATGATAGACAAAGACTGCGGGCACATCGGAAACGAGGATCTTCTCCGCATCCTGGAACATCTTGATGCGCTGATCCGTTGGGCCAAGGAAGGACGCTGCTTCCTTCACCTTCGTGTCGAAGTCCTTGTTGCTCCAGGAATGCCGCCCACCCGAGAGCCAGACACTGAGCATGTTGAACGGATCGAGGAAGTCCATGCCATAGGAGATGAAGCCGAAGGGGATCTTCGTCGGCTTGGCCGTCAGGCTATCGGTGAACAACTTCCGATCCTTATTCGAGACCTCGACATCAATGCCGAGGTTCTGCTTGAGCATGGAGGCAATGCTGTTGCAGACTGCCTGATTGACCGGGGTTTCGTTGCGCAGCCACATCGTCTGCTTCGGGAATCCCTTGCCGTCCGGGAAACCAGCGTCGGCGAGCAGTTGCTTGCCCATCGCCACGTCGAACTTTTGAATGTCCTTCAGCCCCTCGCGGTTAGCGCCGGGGAATCCAGGCGCAAGGTAGGAATACGCGGGCGATCCCACCGGGCCAAGGATCGTCTTCTGGATCGCCTCGCGATCAACGATGTGGCTGAACGCCTGGCGCACCTTCAGGTTATCGAAGGGAGGCTGCGTGACATCGAAGAAGAGGTAGTAGGTGGGGAAGTCGGCGTTCCCCTGATAGACCTGCTTGGAGAGGTCCGCGTCTCCCTGAATGATCTTAATCTCAGCGGGCGCGGGGTTCGCCATGAAGTCAATCTCGTTGTTCTGGTACGCGGTGAAGTTCGTTTTCGGATCCGCAAACTTTTGGATGATCTTCGAGAACATGGGCACGGACTTGCCCGTATACTGCGCATTGCGGCTGAAGACGATCTGCTGGTCCTTCTTCCACTCGGTGAGAATGTACGGCCCGGCAGAGACGGCAGTCTCCGGCTTCGTGTTGTAGAGGGGGCCGCTCTTCGTTAGCGCGGCCTTGGAGAGGGTTTGTGAATAGAGCAGCATCGCCGGAAGGTACGGGGCGGGCACCTGTGTCTCGACGATGAGTGTATTGGCATCCTCTCCCCGTTTCACACCGAGTTGGTCAAGGGGCGCTTTGCCGGCAATCGCCTCGTCCCAATTCTTGATGACACCTTGGAAGAACCAGGTGAAATCCCAGGCGTGCTTCGGGTCCGCGCCATATTGGAAGGTGGCGACGTAGTCATCAGCGGTGACGGGATTGCCATCGCTCCAGACGAGATTCTTGTCGAGTGTGAAGGTCCAGGTTTTGCCGTCCTCGCTCCCCTTCCAGGATTCCGCGGCGGCGGGGATCACCTGGTAATCCTTGTTGAGGCGGACCAGGGGATCGCTGAAGTAGTCCGCGATGTATGGCCGGGCGTAGACCGCCTCGTAGAAATCAATCACCTTCGCGTCCGGAGCGGTATTGATGACGTAGACTTGCTGGTCCACTGCCGCCGCATCGGCGGGCAGGGCCGCGCCGCTCGTCGTCGCCGTCCCGCCGGGCGCGACGGTTGCGACCGGCGTCGGCGCACTGATCGTTGCCGATCCATTCGTTGCCGGTGCGCCCGGCGGGGTCGCGCCGCCTACTCCGGTCGTTGGCGCGACGACGGGAGCGCGCGTTGGAGGTTCGGTCGGCTTGGCTTGTGGCGCAGCCGTACTTGTTGGTGACGAGCCACCGCATGCCGCAAGCACCGCTGTCGCGGCAGCCGCAGCCGCACCGCCGAGCAGCGCACGGCGATGCAGTCGCTGATGAACGAGCATGATCCGCTGATAGCCAAGCGACCCGCGTTCCAGTTTGTCCGCCTCCATATCCATGACTGACTCCCTTCCTGATTTCTCCATGCGCGGTATATTCTCCGCGCAATCGCGGCAATTATCGTGCCCGCGTATCGAGGGCATCGCGCAGCCCATCGCCCACAAATGTGAACCCAAGCATCGCCAGCGCGATGGCGAGCGTCGGGAAGAACCCGAGATGCCAGTAGACGCGGATGTACGGCGCACTGTCGGCGACCATCTTGCCGAGGCTCGGCGTCGGCTCATTGATACCAATACCGAGGAAACTCAGCCCCGCTTCCGCGAAGATCGCGGTCGGGATGGCGAGCGTCACCGCGATGACGATGGGAGAAAGAGCATTGGGGATGAGATGGCGCACGGCAATCGTCCATTCGTCCGCGCCGATGCCGCGCGCCGCCGTGATGTATTCCTGCTCGCGCAGGATCAACAGTTGCGCCCGCATCAGGCGGCACATCGTCACCCAACTTGTCACGCCGATGACGAAGATGACATTGAACAACCCGCCCCCGACGACGGAGAGAAGGAAGATGGCGAAGAGGATGCCGGGAAAGGCGGTCATCACATCAACGACTCGCATGATGAGGAAGTCCGCCATGCCGCCCCGCAGCCCCGCCAGCAGCCCGAGGGGGAGGCCGATGCAACAGGCAATCGCGACGGCGATGAACCCGACAAGCAGCGATGTCCGCACGCCATACATCATCCTGCTGAGAAAATCATGGCCGATGACGTCCGTGCCGAGCAGATGGCTCCGGTTCGGGAACTGGTTCGCCACCGCGAGGTCGGCGTAATAATACGGTTCCGGCGCGAGCAGTGGCGCGAGGAGGGCGATGAGCAGGAGGAGCAACGTGATGCACAATCCCACCATCGCGAGGCGGTGGCGCAGGAAGCGTTGCGCTGCCTGCTGGAGATTCGTCCGCTGACGCACTGAAGACGCGAAAGGGATTTCCTGAGGGGTCGCGACGTTCGTCCTCATCGCCGCTCACCCCCTCCCCGACGAAGAACCGATGAGACGAATGCGTGGATCGAACATCGTGTAGAGGATGTCTGTAAGGAGATAGGTAATACCCCACAGCGCGGCAATGAGGAGCACGAGGGCGAGGATCATTGGATAGTCCCGATTGAAGGTGCTCGTGACGAAGAAGCGGCCGAGGCCGGGGATGCGGAACGTAGATTCGATGAAGATCGAGCCGGTGAGGATATTGGGGATTTCCGGGCCAATCACCGTGACAAGCGGGATCAGTGCGTTGCGCGCGACATGTCCAAGGAGTACGCGCCGCTCGCTCAATCCCTTTGCCCGCGCCGTCCGCACATAGTCGGCACGGAGCACTTCGAGGATGCTCACGCGCGTATACCGCGCGACGAGCGCCATCGGCGCGAGCGCGTACGCGATCACGGGCATGATGTACTGCTTCGGGCTACCCCACCCGCCCGTCGGGAGCAACTGGAAACGTACACTGAGGATGAGGACGAGCCAAATCGCCACGACGAAATTCGGCACGGTCAGGCCGAGCGTCGCGCCGAAGGTGACGAGGTAGTCCACCCAGGAATTCTGCCGGAGCGCGGCGATCAAGCCGAGCAGGAGACCGAGCGAATAGGATATGACGATCGTCAAGAGGCCAATTTTGATTGTCACAGGCCAGGCGCGTTTGATGAGACCCCCAACCGTTTCTGTCGGGCTTTGAAAGGGGACCCCGAAGTCGAACCGCGCCGCATGCCACATGTAGCGGACGTACTGCTCCCAGAGGGGCTTGTCAAGGCCGTATTTCTTCACCTGCGCCTCCTGAGTTGCCGCCGGGAGGGGTTGCTTTTCGCTGTCGAACGGGCCGCCCGGTACGGCATGCATGAGAAGGAAGGTGATCAGCGATACTGCGAAGAGCACGAAGAGCAGGCTCACCAGCCGTGCGAGAATGTATCTGCCCATACGCCGAAGCATCCACCTCTCTACGCCCCGCGGCAAATCCCCGCGCGAGACGATGCAGTGTCTCCATCAGCCAATGTTTTTCTTCGCAAATCGTCAACTTCCGAAAGTGTATAGCATGCGCTCTGGCCAATGCAAGCGCACCGCTTACGCCCCGACCTCCTTAACGCAGCGAGGGGGAGGAAACCAACACGGCTTGATTGCAATGGCGATCCAATGCTTTCCACATTGACGCTCCTGAGCGTGCGTGGCATAGTCGTTTGCACGATGGGAGAGCGGAATAACGGGGAAGGGAAAGCGAGGCGGGCGATGCTCTGGAACCCTGAGGCGGAGACGATGGATCGCGACCGGCTCCGCGATCTGCAAGCGGCGCGGCTGCGGGAAAAGGTAGCGTACGTCGCGGCGCGCGTGCCGTTCTATCGGGAGCGGTTCGCCGCGCACGGCATCATGCCGGACGGCGTCCATTCCCTCGACGATCTCCTGCACCTGCCGTTCACGACGAAGAGCGACCTGCGGGACAATTATCCCTTCGGTCTCTTTGCAGTGCCACAGTCCGAGGTCGTGCGTATCCATGCATCGTCCGGTACGAAAGGGAAACTGACGGTCGTCGGCTACACGCGGCACGACCTCGGCGTCTGGGCGGAGGTTTGCGCGCGGGCGCTCGCGCTCGGTGGCGGGCAGCCGGGCGATGTCGTCCATAACGCCTATGGCTATGGCCTCTTTACGGGTGGTCTCGGCATGCACGACGGCGGTGAACTGATGGGCGCAACGGTCGTACCGATCAGTGGCGGCAACACGCCCCGGCAGGTGATGCTCCTCAAGGACTTCGGCGCAAAGGTACTTTGTTGTACCCCCTCATACGCGCTCACCATCGCGGACGAGATGGAACGGCAGGGGATTGACCCACACGAACTGCCGCTCTCCTTCGCGATCCTCGGCGCGGAGCCGTGGACAGACGAGATGCGCCGCGAGATCGAGCGGCGGCTGGCGCTCACGGCGGTGGACATCTACGGCCTCTCCGAGATTATCGGGCCAGGCGTCGCCTGCGAGTGCATCGAGGCGCAACACGGCCTTCACATCGCGGAAGACCACTTCCTGCCGGAGATCATCAACCCGGAAACGGGCGCGGTCCTCCCGCTAGGCGAGCAGGGTGAACTCGTGCTCACCTGTCTGACGAAAGAAGCGTTCCCGCTCATCCGCTATCGCACCGGCGACATCACCGCGCTGATCCCCGAACCCTGCACCTGCGGGCGGACGAGCATGCGGATGGCGCGGCTGCGCGGGCGGCATGACGACATGCTGATCGTGCGCGGTGTCAATGTCTATCCGTCGGAGGTCGAGGCGGTGCTGCTCGGCATGGGCGGGATCGCGCCCTTCTACCAGATCATCCTCGACCGCGAGGGGCCGCTGGACACGATAGAGGTGGTGGCGGAGGTGACGCCCTCCTTTCACGGCATCGCGGGCTGGTCCCTCGACCCCGATCACCCCGCCGTGCGCGAGTTGCACGAGCGGCTCGTGAACGCACTGAAAAGCCGCCTCGGCCTCACCTGCCGTGTCACGCTCGTTGAACCGGGTGGCATGGAGCGCATCGAGGTCGGCAAAGCCGTCCGCGTCGTGGACCGGCGGCATTGAGAGAAGTCGGCAGTCGGCAGCGATACGCTTTACCGTCTCCTGCCGACTGCTGACCGCCGACTGCCGACTGCCCCTACTCCCCGACGCCGATCAGGATGCGATCGGATCGCGTGATCCCGCCGCAGGTGATCGCCACCGTGCCGATACCGCGCGCGGTATTCGTGGCGACATACCACGTCCAGGTCGCTTTCCCATGCGCGTCGGTCATCTTCGGGCCGAGGCTCGGCAGCGATGCCATCCGGTTATCCGGCGTCGTATAGGCAATCGTGCAGCGCGTGTTCGGCGGCGCCACGGCCGTGGCCGATGCATTCCCGCCAGGCTCCGTCCCTGTGATGGCTGACAGCACGACATCCCCCGCCGCAATCGTCGCCGAGACAACCGGCGGTGGCGTCGCCGACTGCCCACATGCCGCAAGCAGCACGATCACCGGAAGCCAGAGCCAGCGCCGCACCCTATTCCCCTCTCGTTACTCGTTACTGTTCCGGGGCGCACTGCCCCTACGGTAAGTAGTTGAACGGGTTACACGACCGCCCGTTATCAATCACCATGAAGTGGACGTGCGGGCCGGTGCTGTTGCCGGTGCTGCCCTCCGCGCCGATGGTCTGTCCCTTCGCGACGCGCTGCCCGACGCTGACAGCGATGCTCTGCATGTGCCCGTAGACGGTGGTAAAGCCATTGCCATGGTCAATGTAGACGGCATTGCCGAGGCCGTCAGTCGTCCAGCCCGCGAAGACGATCCAGCCGGCCTGCGCGGCGGCGAGGGGGGTGCCGGCGTTCGTGGCGATGTCAATGCCGTTGTGACTGCTGGTGAAGTTCGACGTAATCGTGCCTGACTCCGGCCAGGTGAGGCCGGGATTGCGGCCGCTGCAACTGTACGACTGCGCCGGGTAGTAGATCGCCGGATACGCGCCGGGGAAACCTGCGGCGGGCTGTGGCGCGGCGGCCGGTTGCACGGCGGGTTGGGGAGCCGGTTGTGGTGCGGGAGCGGGAGCGGACGCGGGGGCTCGAGATTGCGCGGGCGCCGGGGCGGGCGCAATACCAGGGACGGAGACAGCGGCGGGTACAGGGGCAGGCGCGCTGACCGGCGCGGGGGCGCGGGTCTCCGGGTTATCAATCTGAACATTCTGCGGGATGATGACCGGCGGTGGCGCGACATACGGGATGCCGCCGGGGATGACGATCTCCTGCCCCTGTACGAGCCGCCCACCGTGCGTCAGGCCGTTCGGGGCGAACGCGAAGATCGCGTCCCGCAATTGTGCGACGCGCTGATCGCTCGGCGGATCGTTACACGGGATCGCGGTGCAGGCGAAATTCTTGGCGATCTGTGTGATCGCATCGTCCACATTCCGCTGTGTGTCCACTGCCTCGGTGACGTGGATGATGCCGTCCGTCGGCGGGATGGCGATCACCTGGTCCGGTTTGAGGACCCAATTGTCCGGCAGGCTGTTCGCCCAGACGACGGTCGTCGGTTTGGTCAGGCCATATAACTGCGTGATTTTCCAGAGCGAATCACCCGGCCGCACCTGATAAAAGATCGTGCGATCCCGCGCGGGGAGGTTCTCGGTTGGGATGAGCAGATACGACCCGGCGACGAGGTCGCTCGTCGCCTGCACATTGTTGCCGGGATAGTTGGTGATCTGCTCCGGCTTCACCTGATAGGCGCGGGCGATCCCTTCCAGCGTGTCGGACTCTTTGACGCGGTGGAGCATCGTCCCCTTTGGCGGCACCTTGATCGCGATGCCGACCGGCAGCGTCGTTGTCGGATCGCTGATCGTGTTCGCCCACATTAGAGCGGCGACGTTGACCCCTTTCTGCGTCGCGATGTCGTTGAGCGTCTGATCCCGCAGCGCGCGCACGACGTCAATCCGTTGGGGTTTGACGGTCAGGGCGACCGCCGGGCGCGCGAGATAATTGGTCGTCGTCAGATCGGTGAGGGTCGTGGGGGCATTGATGACCGTCTGCCCGCCGGGGACATTGACCGCGACCGCCACGCTGTCTGATGGCTGGTCGGTTGCCGAGATGTCTACCGTTTCCGTCGCGCCGCTCGGCGCGACGACGTGCTGATCCGCGCCCCAAAATCCGCGCCCAATCAGGACGACGCCGACGATCCCGAAGACGACGAGTGCGGGCAGCAACCGCACAAATACCATCCCGCTCGCCAGCATACCACCCGACGATGCGCCCGGCGCGGTATCGGCGCGGAGATAGCGGCGGTGTGGCTTCGGGATGTGCGGCGCCGGTCGTTCCACGGTATCAGGGTTTCCTTTCCGAACTCCCTACGGGAATGACCGCCAGCCGATATAGCCGCTGGAGCCTTCATAGGTCGTGCGTACGACGCCATTGGACAAGGCGGAAATCATCGTGCCATCGCCCATCGCGATACCGACATGCCCCGCGTAGTTCCAGGATGCATCGAAGAAGACGAGGCTGCCCGCCGGGGCAAGCCCCCGATAGATCGGGCCGGAATAGGCGTCCGCCAGCGCGGTCGCGTAGCGATAATGGGGCATGCCCGCCGCGTCCGCGACATCGCCGACGAACTTCTCGCACCAGAAGGCCCAGGGAAGGCCACTGGGTTGGCGGTATGCGCCGAGGTAGCGTTGCGCGACGCGGACAATGGAATTGCTCCCACCGACACTCGGTACGGCGCGGGCGATCGTCGTGGTCGTCGTGGTCGTTGGTGTCGTAAACGAGGTGTTATCCGCGGCGCCCGTCCGCGTGTTGGGGTTATCCAGCGCGACATTCTGCGGAATAATTACCGGGGGTGGCTCGACATAAGGAATACCGCCGGGGATGACGAGTTCCTGGCCGGGTATCAGTTTGCCGCCGTGCGTCAGATGATTGCCACCGAAGGCGAAGATCCGGCTCGCGATGTCGTTGACGCGCTGATCGCTCGGTGGGTCTTTGCAGGGGATGGCGGCGCAGGCGAAGTTTTTGGCGATCTGCGTGACCGCGTCGTCAATGTTCCGCTGCGTATCCACCGGCTCGACGACATGGATGATGCCATCCGTCGGCGGGATGGCGATGATCTGGCCGGGATGGATCAGGTCACCGGGGAGGTTATTCGCCCATCTGAGCGTTAGTGGGTTGCCGAGCGCATAGATCGCGGAGATGCGGGCGAGCGAGTCACCCTCCTGGACTTGATAAAAAACGGTGTGGTCCCGCGTGGGCAGGTTTGTCGTCGGGATGATGAGAAAGGCGCCCGGTACAAGATCGGACGATACGAGGACATTGTTGCCGGGGTACCCGGTGATGTCCGGTATCTTCACCTGGTAGGCGCGGGCGATGCTTTCCAGCGTATCCGTCTCCTTGACGCGATGAAGCATCGTGCCGGAGGGGGGCACGCGGATCGTTTGCCCGGCCGGGAGGATGCCGGTCGGATCGGTGATGCCATTCGCCCACATCAGGGCGGCGGCGGATGAGTTCATCCGGTTGGCAATCGTTTCGAGCGTGTCGCCATGCCGCGCGGGAACGATACTCAGACGTTGCGGAATCGTCGTGATGATCGTGCCCGGACGCGGAAGATAGCCAATAAAAGTCGAGTCGTTCGTGGAATCGGCGAGCGAAGTGGTCGTACTGCCGCCTGGTACCGCGACGGTGACGCTGACACTACCGCCGGGCGTGGTATCAGTGACCACTGTACCGTCCGGGAGTGTGCGATCACCTTGCGCGATACCTGCTTGCGCCGGGAGGCCGGTGACGGGATCGAGGAGTGGAGGGGTGAACCAGAAGCCGCCGCCGAGCAGCACGACTGCCGTGACGGTGATAAGGAAAACCGGCGGGATGAGCCGGTTCATGTACGGAGAAAGAAACGAGACCCCGCGACCCGCGGAACGCGCGCCGGATGATGCGTCCGCATGCAGATAGCGCCGATGCGTGCGCTCCCCGCGTGCCGGAGGATTGCCTTCCCTCACGTTCGCATTTCCTTCCCCGCTTGCCCGTGTGTACGTCCGTCTTCCCAAATTGGACGCATCCTCGGCGGACAACGGACGTGCTGTGTGGAACCGTCTGTCTCCGCCGTCAGGGCTTCCTGCTCCCCTGAGCCTCATACTTATGTCACGTATCCTACCGAGTACATCCCGGTCTGTCAATTCTTATCCCTGATCGGCGGGTGCCTTGACCGGTTTGGACGGCGAAGATCGGACGCTCTCTGGCGGTTGGGTTTTCAGCACGGCGGACGTTGACGCGGGTGGTGGTGGCTGCGTCGCGGCTGGTTTCGGCGGTGTCGCCGGTGTGGACGGGGGCGACGTTGGCAGTGTTGGACTAGTCGGCGCGGGCTGCGATACAGCAGGTCGCGGCACGAAGGGGGAAAGGGGCGACGCCGACGGCGCGCTGGTAATGACGGTGGGCGCGGGTTCGGGGACGGCCGGCCGCGGCACGAAGGGAGAAAGGGGCGTCGGTGACGGCGATGTGGTGACGGTCGGCTCGGGCGTCGGCGATACGGACGTGCTTGTCTCAGCGGGTGCTGCCACCGGCGGTGGGGCGGCCGGAATCGCGGGCGGGGCGCCTGCGTCCACTGGTGGCGCCAGGACGACCGGGGGCGATCGCGCCGGTGCAGTCGGCGTTGCGGCTGCATCGGCAGCGATCGTCGGCGGGAGGATGACCGGGATGGTCACTGGCGCTTGCGTGCGCACGGCGAGCGTTGGCGGTGCGATTGCCGCTGTCGCGATTGCTGCCGTTGCGGTTGCCGCCGCTCTGACCGGGGCCACTGCGGACGGCGCACGCGCGGTCGTCACGGGGCGGACGACAGTGGGCGCAACTGCGAACGTCGGCACGCTCGTTGCCTGCTCCACCGGCTGCGCCGCGATGTCGTCTGTCGGTGTCACGACAGGCGACCCACCTCGCCCGAAGACGAGATAGGCCACGATGGCGAGAATCGCAACGCCGAGCATCGCCGCGACACCAATCAAGAACGCGAGCAGTTCCTTGTTTCGGCTAATCATGCCCGTCACTGGGGTCGTAATCACGGGGGGGGAGAGGAGAGACTGATCTGTATATGGCATGGGCGCGTCGTCCGCAGCCGGTGGCTGGCGCTCCCAATAGGCCGCCCATGCGGGGTCAACCGCCTGCGCGTCCGGATCGGCGGCGGGCGGCCCCTCCGGCCACATCCAGGGCGGCGGGTCGCTTTCGATGACGGCGGGAGGAGTATGTTCCGGCGATGCGCCGTCGCCTGCGTGCCGCGCCGGGCCACGGACGCCACGGTGATCCATCGAACGCCTCCCCATTTCCCCCGCGCGGCGATGCACCCACTACCCATGCACCCAGCATGCGCGATTGTCGGGTATTCCCGTGGAAAAGTATAGGCAAAAACAGCGATCTTCTGCAATGCGCCAGTCTATGCGGAGCGCCACGGGCGTGGCTACCAACGACGAATCAGCGTCCCGATCCGGTCAATCGTGCGTTCGGTGGCATCGGTCACGCCGTCGGCGAGGGAGCGGAGTGCAGCGACACCCTCCCTGGCGGCCGCGCGGGGATGTGATTGCGTTGTGATGGGGAGCCAGTCAAACGCTCGCCGCGCGATCTGGCGCGGCGAGCGGAACACGCGGTGGATGGATGAGCGCATCAGCGCGCTAGCCGTGCGTGACGACGCGCGTGCGCCGGATAACCCGCTCATGCTGCGGCGGCTGGATCTTCGTCGTCACGGTGCAATCGCCGTGAATCTGCGTTTGGCAGGAGAGGCGATCCGAACCGAACTTGATCTGCTTGAGTTCCGCCTTCGTGCGCGGCGACGCGGCGCGCTCCGGCGAGACTTCCATCCGACAGGTGCCGCAAAGGCCCCGCCCCCGGCAGTTCGCCACCTTGTCCACGCCCTGATAGACCTCGATGCCATTATCGAGCGCCACTTGCCGGAGGTTCGCGCCATCGGGCACGTCAACGGAGAGATGTTCCCGCTTGAACCGAATTACTGGCATCCCATCGCTCTCCTCGTCTCACGTCACTGTGTGATAGGCAGCGGCCTGCTGCGGCGTCCGTCATTGCACGCTATGGATATGATACCACACGGGATGATGGCGGAGTAGGGAAGCGTCTCAAAGTCGGTCGGTGGATGCTGAAAGCGCGCGGTCGAGCCGTTCGTCCCACTCGCCGTTGAGGCGTGCCACCCGCAGTGCGACCAGTTCTTCTGCGCGATCCCGGCGCCAGCGCA
>JBPCPB010000006.1:0-12242 GCA_050999735.1 Thermomicrobiales bacterium
GCGTCGAGTTCGGCGATTTCGTCGTACATGTAGGCGGCGGAGCGGTAGATTGGCGTGGAAACGGGCGTGAAATTCGGCTTCGGCCCGCGCTCGCCCGCATGGACGGCCCGCGTTCCGATGTCCCACCCGGTCATGTCGCGCTTGTTCGGCATAGCGGCCTCCGAGGGCTGGGAGGGCGGTTCACGAACCGCCCCTACGAGACTATCTCCTGGCAACTATCGTATCATGCCGCGAACGAGGGAATTGCGAGATGACTGATTCGATCATGGACGAGACGGTCAAAGCGATTTGGCGGGCACACGGCCTCGGTGCGGTGCGGCGGATCGCGCGGGTGGCGAGCGGAATCAGCAATGCCTGCTTTATCGTCAATGACGATCGCGTGATTCGCTTCAACACCTTCGATATGACGGTGCCGAAATTTGAGAATGAGCGTGTCGCATACGATCTACTTGCAGGCAGCGGGTTGCCGGTGCCGTCGGTGATCGTGCTTGATGCGTCGCGGCAGGTCGTGCCATATGATTGCATCATCCTGACGCGGCTACCGGGAACGAATCTTGCCGAAAGTTGGCGCGATCTCACGCCGGCCCAGATACACGACCTCGTATGGGAAGCAGGCAGATGCCTCGCGCGCCTCCATACAATGGCGTTCCCGGCGTTCGGCAAACTGCGCGAGCAGGACGCGCCACGCTTCCGCTCGTGGCTGGACTACTTCAACGACTATGTCCATCGCTATCTGAGCGAAGCGGCGCGATACAGCCTGCTGAATTGCGCACTCCATACGCGGCTGGAAGCCACGCTGGCTCGCTCCCAATCTCTGCTGGCGCGCGTGGCGCGGGGCGTTCTCGTCCACAGTGATTACCATTACGAGAACATCCTACAACGCGCAGGGAGATTGACCGGCATTCTCGATTTCGAGTGGGCGCTTTCCGCCGACCCGACCTACGACTTCATGAGTGCGGATGTTCGTGAGGGGCAGATACCGGGCAGCGAAGCAGCGTTTCGAGGCGGCTACCGATCCGCCCGTTCGTTCGACGCGGAGCACGAACAGCGCCTCGCGGTCTACCGGCTCTTTCTTCGCCTCGAAACCGCCGTCATGCACACCCAGCGTAACAATCCACCGGGCGCACAATCCGCCCTTGCGGCAATGATCCATCTTCTCGAAATCATCGAAGAAGAATGAACCGCGTTAAGTACCTGCGCCGAGATCGGTGATTGTGCGGGCGGGGGCGGTTGCGCCGGCGGTCGGGTCGCTCTGAACGGAGATGGTATCGCCCACTTTGATGTCGCTTACCATGCCCGGTGTTTGTTTGCGGACGCTCGTGCTCGCGTTCGTCGTGACGGTTGTTGTCGAGCCATCGAAGCCTTGCAGCGTCAGCGTGCCGCCACTGATTTGCGTGATTCGTCCGGTTGGGCCGTTGAGACCGGGGAGACCCGAGAAACCGGCGCCCCGGCCACTCGGAGCACTGCCTGCCGCGTCGGTGGCAGTCCTGCCACGGCCACCACTTGCTGGGCCACCCGCAGCCGCCGTTCCCGCTGTCGTGTCCGTGCCACCCTGCGCCTGGCCGGGTCGTCCACCGCCTTGCGCTCCGTTCAGCGCGTAGATCGTCTTCGCGGTGTAGGCGGTATCGCCCGTCTTATCGCCTTGCACTACGACGATACCGCCCATCGCGAGGTCGCTCAACGCGCCGGGTGCGAACGTTGTGACGGTCGTGGAGGCGTTCGTCGCGACCATACTGGTCGTGTTACCCGGTTGCTCCTGAAGAGTCAGGGTGCCGTTGTCTACCGTTGTGACCTTGCCGACGACAGCGCTTGTCGTGCCACCGGCACTCGGACCACCGGCGCTTGGACTCCCACCGCCGGCCCGTTGTCCGCTTCCCCCGAATCCACCGCCGGTGCCCTGCCCACCGGCGACGGATGTCCCGCGCGCCTGTCCGAAGGAACTCCGATCACTGGAGGCGGCGGTTTGCCCAGCCGTTTTCCCCCGTCCGTAGGCGACAAATCCAGTGACGACGAACGCCAGGAGGATAACCGCGATGATTCCTATGCGTGTTCCGCTCCGTCGCATCGTCGTCGCTTCTCCTTATTCGTACCGGAGGGCATCAATCGGCTTGAGGCGGGAGGCACGTCGCGCCGGGTAGACCCCAAAGAATAATCCCGTCGCGCAGGCGAACGCCACCGCGATCACCACCGACTGTGGTGAGACTATCGTCCGCTGCCACGTCTTGCCGACGATTACCGCCGCCGCCAGCCCAAAGATCACCCCGGTCAGCGCCCCGATCAGGCTAATCAGCACCGCCTCGGTGACGAACTGGGTGAGGATGTCCTTGCCTTTCGCGCCGATCGCCTTGCGAATGCCAATCTCGCGGGTGCGCTCGGTGACGGAGACGAGCATGATGTTCATGATGCCGATGCCGCCGACGAGCAGGGAGATGGAGGCGATGACGAGCAGGAAGATCTGGTAGGTCTTCTGCGTGGATTCGGCGGCGGCGATCTGATCCGCCTGGTTCGTCATCTGCCAGTCCGGCTGGCCGTTCTTCGTGCGGTGCTGTGCGGCGAGGGCATCATTGATCTCGGCCATCGCCTTGTCCACGTTCTCCGGGCTGCTCGCTTTGACCGACATCGTCTCGATGGTATGGCCCGCGCCGGTCGGCTGCTGCCGGTTCCCCGTGAGTAACGTCAGCACCGCCGAGATCGGCACATAGACCTGATTATCGCGTGAGCCGAAGCCGTTGCCGCCCTTGACTTCCATCACCCCGATCACCTGGAATGAGAAGCCGTTGAGCCGGACATTCTTACCGATCGGGTCAGACCCCGGGAAGAGCGCGGTGGCGATGTTCGCGCCGAGATCAACGACCCGGGCGGTGTCGGTCACATCCTGGTCCGAGATGAACGTGCCCGCCACCGGGTTGTAACTGTGGACGTCCTGGTACGAGGGCCAGACGCCGAGGGTTTCGCCGAAGGTATTGACTGTGCCGACGTTGATCCGGCCACCACGACCGACCTCGGGCGAGAGCGCCGCTGCGTCGGGTATGACGCCGGGCTGCGCCAGCGCCTGCGCATCCTCGAGGGTGAGGGTATTGGAGAGCGTGCCGGTGGCGACACCCGCCGTGCGCTGGTTCGCCCCCTGCACCGTGATGAGGTTCGTGCCGTTCGCTTCCAGTTTATCGCGTGCGGTCGCCACGACGCCATTGCCGATGGCGAGCAGGGCGATCACCGCGCCGACGCCGATAATGATGCCGAGCATCGTCAGCAGCGTGCGCATCACATTCGCACTGAGACTCTGGATCGACGACCGCAAACTCTCGGAGAGCGGCACGCCGCCCCGGCCCCGCGTCTTCGGCGCGACACTTAACATGGATAATTGGGTGGGCGTCTCCTCGTGTATGGAAGGTCGTTCGAGGGCGCGCGCAATGGGTTGAGCCATATCCTTCTCCTGATTACATGCGTCTACCATGATAAGGATACTCTCGAATAGCCACGCAAATGCAAGATATTTGTAAAAAGAATGTGGACATACTGGCAACGCACTGTCAGCACAGCAATCGGAAACCGACCGATTGAACCGCAGAGGGGATAAGCACAGAGGACACAGAGGACACGGAGACCACGGAGACCAAATAGAGTTTTCTCTTCTCTGCGCCCTCTGTGTCCTCTGTGTCCTCTGCGCTTGATCCTTCTTTTTGCGTCTCCGCGGTTCAATCGGTTTCCGGTATCATCCGGCGCGGAAGGTGACGGGGAGCGATTTCGGGCCACGGAAGGCGAAGCCTTCAATCCAGTCCACATGATCGCTTGCCAGGTGCAGATCGGCGCAGCGCTCCACGATGGTGAGGACGGCGGTTTGCGCCTCGGCACGGGCGACGGCGGCGCCGAGGCAGAAGTGCGGCCCATGCGCGAAGGTGAGGTGCCGGTCCGGCTGGCGGGTGATGTCGAAGCGTGCCGGGTCGAGGAATTGCGCTTCGTCGCGGTTGGCGGAGCCGAAGAGCAGGTAGATATTCTGCCCCGGCTCGATGACCTGTCCGCCGAGGGCAATCGGCTCCCGTGCGACGCGGCTCGTTGCCTGCACCGGGCTGTCGTAGCGCATCACTTCCTCGATTGCTGGGCGGATCAGTGCGGGGTTCGCGCGCAACTGGGCGAGTGATTCCGGGTGGCGCGCGAGAGTGAGGATCGCGTTGCCGATCAGGTGCGCGGTGGAATTGTTGCCACCGACGAGGAGCGCGATGCACATGACGACCATCTCATCCGTCGTCAGGCGGTCGCCCTGTTCTTCTGCCTGAATCATCATGGTAATGAGGTCTTCACGCGGCTCCTTGCGGCGGGCGGCGATTACCTCTTCGAGGTAGGCTTTCATTTCGAGCATGCTCGCCTGGCCCTGCCGCATAATCGGGATGCGCGCGTCCATCGTGCCGGAACGGTCGTAGACGCGCACCTGATCGCGGCTCCAGCGCGTGAAATCCTCCTGGTCTTCCTGCGGCACGCCGAGCATATCGGCAATCACCCAACCGGGCAGCGGCACCGCGACATCGTGCATCACGTCCATGCTGCCTTGCGCCATCGCGCGGTCGAGGAAGATGTTGCAGATCGCCTCGATCCGCTCCCGCTTCGTCTCGGTCACGCGAGCGGAGAACGCTTTGGTCATCAGCGTGCGCAGCCGCGTGTGCCGGGGCGGATCGGAAAGCAGCATCCGGCTGCCGAGAACGTGTCGCAGCGGCGTCAATTCCTCCTGCACATCCACCGGGAGCACGGCAAACGTCGCCTCAACGCGCGCCGAGGAGATGCGTGGGTCATTGAGAATGGCGACGATGTCGTCGTACCGACTGAGCAGCCAGTACGGCCCATTCCAGAAGACGGGCGATTCCCGCCGCAACCGTTCGTAGATCGGGTACGGGTCCACCTGCACCGCCGGGTCACTGAAGTTGTACGTCGCAGCCGTCACAGACATCGTTGGTTTCCCTCCCTCCTCAACGACCACCCCGGTAATCACCTTCACTACTTGGACGGAATTCGGTAACGTTGCCGAAGAACGTCCATCTCCTTTAGTTGACCATCAGAATCCTTGAATTTCCAGAATGACCATCCGTTGGTATTCGCTGCTTTACCTGACCCAATGATAGAAATCCGGGCTGCTCGACCAGCCATGGAAAGCGAGTCGTACGACGCTCCCTCAAAAGTCACCGTGCCATTGATCTCTATTTGAGCAACCAGTAATCTATTTTTGTAGCGTTTTTCCAACGGTGCAGGCGGTTTGATGACTCCACTTTGAATCAATTCTCTAAGAGAAACATCTGGTCGCATACCTTCATTGTGCGAGGTGAGTGACTGCCTACGGATAGTTTGTGCATCAGGTGATGGTGGGGCAGATACACGAACCGGGATGGGCGTGATAGAAAGAGTAAAGTGAATATGTGCGCGCCGTAAGGAATCACGGATTTCGCTCTCCGAAAGGCTCTCTGTCTGGTTTACTATGAGATCAACGATTACAGGATTAGGTTCTGGCTCGAAGAAACGCTTAACCTTCTCTTGGACTGTTCGATCTACGAACTCGGATCGCCAAAGAGGACGCATTTCGTTCTTTTGTATGCTATCTCTTGATAGGAGAGGCAATATTTCGATTGTCCGCTCGTTTGGTTCTTCAATGCGGAAACGTCGGAACTCCTTTTCGCTTACCGGTACAGGGGCGTGCGAGTAGTAAATTCGATATTCGTTTCCGTCTGTGAGGACGATCCATTCAACGCCCGTAACGCCCGTATAGCCCATAATCTGATGAGACCATCTATTGTCATCGAGGTTAACTCCAAGAGCCTTCGCCTCTATAAAAAGGCGCGGCTTCCCTTGTAGAAGTAGTGCATAATCAGCAGGATTATCATTGCTCTGGAGTCGAAACCCTCGCCGAACCTCGTCTCGGTCTCCGGTATCCCAACCCAGAAGACGTAATAAGGGATCGATTAAGGCTACCCTGGTTTCATCCTCATTGATCCCTGAGCCTTTGTAACGGCCAATCTTTTCGCGTATCTGACCCAGTTCGTTATAGAGGCTCATAGTCAAATCCTGTATGGAGGCACCATGCCTCTATTGAACAGCGAAAGTATATGCTGACTGTATACAGTCATTACGCACTTGTTGCAACAATGCTGAGAGGCCGCAATCGGTCAGGTGCCACCCAGTCGCCTGACTGCTGGGAACGCCCCCGCCGCCGCGTGGACGAATCGCCGGTCGTCCGTCCAATATTCCGCGCCAAGCCGCTCAGCGAGCGCGAGGTATTGGGCATCATAGGATTGTTGCTGCGCGATCTGCCGGGCAATATGCATGCCCCGCTTCCCATCCGCGATGTTTTCAGAAAGAATTGTGATGAATGAGAGTACGTCATCGTATGCGTCCAGTGCGTCCGCGAACGACAAGTCGCCTGCCAGCGCCTTCCGATGCAGGATGTTCGCGACCTCGCAGATGAACCATGAGGGAGCGACCGGCTGCATCCCTGCCGCGAGCCACGATATGAGCAGGGCGCGTGCGTCCTGACCCCCTTCTTCCGCGACTGCCCATTTCACGGCGATGCTCGCGTCCACGACGACATCAGACATCCGCATGCCGCTCCTCGCGCATCGCGCGCAGCATGTCCGTAGAGCTCCCCGCTGCCGTGCCGCGCGTCCGCTGCCGCGCGCGCATTTCGAGCCTCTCGACCGCGGCGTATGGGTCGTCAGTACCGGCCCACTGCTGCCAGCGCGGGCGGGCGGTTGGCGGGGGCGCCATCACTGCGTCGGCGTGTTGCGTCGCGTGTGCCGCGTCCGCAAGACCGCTCGACTCGAATTGCTGGACGGCCTGCTGCGCCCGCTGGATCGCCTCCCATGGAATCTGCGCAAGCATGTTCCGCAAGTACGTAATCTGGGCGAATGCGTCAGGTGAAATCCGTGCGACTGCTTCACGGGCCGCGCGCAACGCCTCCAACGAAGCTGCATCAATCACATACTGGCGACCCACCCGCGTCGCCGACAATTGGCCCGATTCGATCAGACGGCGGAGATGCTGCGGCGTCACGCCCAGCCGCTCCGCTGCCTCCTTTGTCGAAAGTGATCCTTGCATCATACCCTCCACACGAAAACCCACCATCAAGAACATACAACGTTTCATAAGAAACATCAAACGTTCCTACTGATGGATTCGCGACGACGTGCGAATACGCCAGCCTCCGTTTCCTACGATGTCGCACTCAGGCTGCATTCAGCAGGGACAGTTCCTCATCGGTCAGCGTGATGTCGGCGGCAGCGGCGTTGGCGCGCATCTGCTCGACGTTTTTCGCGCCGGGGATCGCGCAGGCGACGGCGGGATTGTGGAGCACCCAGGCGAGGGCGATCTGGGCAAGCGAGCGATCAGGGCGCGCCAGTCGCTTCCATGGTTCGACCTGCATCAATTGTGAAAGAAATCGCTCGCGTCCTGCGCCTTCATTCCAGCCGGTGCGGACGGAGTCGTCGAAGCGGGTTTCCGGCGTAAACTTCCCGGCAAGGATACCCTGCGCGATTGGCCCGCGAATCAGCGTGCCGACGTTGTACTCTTTGCACCACGGCAGGAGGTCGTGCGCCGCGCCGCGATTGACGAGGCTGTAGTTCAGTTGGATCGCCGCGCAGGTACCGTCGCGGTTGAACGCCTCCGCGACGCTGAGAGCGTTGGTCGAAATGCCGTAGGCGCGGATCTTTCCTTGCTCAGTCAGGCGCGCGAAGGCTTCGAGAAAGACGGTCGGGTCCGCGAGGTCACCGATATGGCACTGATAGAAGTCAATCGTCTCGATCTTCATCCGCCCGAGGCTGGCGTCGCAGCAAAGATACACATGCTGTGGC
The DNA here is from genome assembly GCA_050999735.1 of Thermomicrobiales bacterium. Taxonomy (GTDB): domain Bacteria; phylum Chloroflexota; class Chloroflexia; order Thermomicrobiales; family JALYUS01; genus JALYUS01. The sequence continues at coordinate 7,827 of JBPCPB010000006.1, forward strand.
GTGTTGTAGGCGAGGGGCGAGCCTGCGCGCCGCGCGAAGTTGCCCACCTTCGTGGCGACATAGACCTTGTCGCGCCGGTCGCGGATCGCCTTGCCGACCAATTCCTCGCTGACGCCGAGGCCGTAGGCATCGGCGGTGTCGAGTAGATTGACGCCGAGATCAATCGCGGCGTGGATCGTGCGGATCGCCTCGTCTTCCGCGACCGGCCCCCACTGCCCGCCGATGCCCCAGCACCCCATCGAAATCGTCGAAACCTGCCAGCCTGTCTTGCCTAATGTCCGGTATCGCATCAGTCTGCCTCCTGTCGTGGCGTCCTGTATCCTGGAATGAGCCAATGCATGCGGAAGGAGCATACCACCCGTTAGGTGGGCAATCCTGCCGCCTGGAAGTCGAAGGGGCGCTGCGGCACATCCGGGCTGCCGTATTCGAAGGTGATGAGCGAATGCGAGAGCAACGGAATCGCCCGGTAATCGCCGGTGTACGGCTTGCCGTCCACAATGATGCGATCGGGCGGATTGGCCTTGATGCGGTTCAGCAGCGTGCGATCCACCGGGGAGACGGACCAGATATCGAGGAACGCGCCCAGCATGATCGTCTCCGTGGCCGGTGACTCCACATGAATGACGCCATCCGGCGTGTGGGTGTGCGTCCAATAGAGGCACGGTGTATCCGGAGAGCTTGTCCGCTCCGCGAAGATGCCGACCGATGCGGGCGGCGTGAAATCCTGCCCGTTAATCACGACATCGAAATGCTGATGGACATGTTGCGTCTGCCCCTCCGCCGCGCCACATTGCACGCCATCAATGGGCGCGCCCGCAACGAAGGCGGCGGCGTGCGTGCGCGGGATGACGCGCGAGACGAAGACTGCCGCGCCGATCAGCACGAGCACGAGCGGCACGCCGATCATCGCGAGGTAGCGTTTCCTTGCCGCGCGCAGGGCGGCTTGCTGCTTTGCTCTCGCGTCGGCTGCGCGACGGGCGGAGGACGACGATTGACGGGATTGACGGGGAGGCTTGGCGCTCATCTGGCTCCTCTCCGATTCACACCGCTCACCAACACGGTGTATCGAAGTAAACCCTGTCGTGCAAGACGGGTCAAGAGACGCTCGCGAAGCAATGCGGGGAGTGCCGCCATGCGAAGCGAATGGAGAAGGATGGATTTACGCGACGGTCCACGTCTCAATGTCTGCCATCACAGCGGCGGGAGAAGGGAAGTCGCGTGCGGTGCGGAGAAAGGCGCCGCTGGGTGGAAGAAGGGAAAGAATGTCCCTGCCCGGCAAGTGCTTGCCGATGATTTTCGCCTGGATATGCGCGGCGCCCTCGTAGATACGGATCACCGCTGAGTCCGCGAAAATCTGGGAAATCGGCATCTCTCTCATGTAGCCCATGCCGCCATGCAGCAGCATCGCTTCCGAGGCCGCCCAGAGCGCCGTCTCGGCTGCCACCATCTTCGCCAGCGATGCCCAGACAAAGGCGTGCGCGTCCCCGGTCTGTTCATGCGCCGCCGCTTTGCGCACCAGCAAGCGTGCGATCTCCACCTGGCGTTGCATGATCTGAAGATGGTTCCGCACGTCGGGGATGTCGGCGAGTTTTTTGCCGAACTGCTCGCGCTCGTGGGTATATTTCTCCGCTTCGTCCAGTGCGTGCCGGGCGATCCCTGAACCCTGCGCGGCGATCCAGATGCGCGAGTGCTGCAAGGTGGACTCGATGATCTGCCATCCCTCATTGCGGTTGCCCATCAGCGCATCTTCCGGGACGAAGTGATTCTGGAAGACGACTTCGCAGAGTTGGGATCCCGGCTGCCCCAGTTTATCGAAGTCAGAAACCGCGACGCTTTCTACGCCTGGGCCGATCTCCGCGAGCAGTACCGAGATGCCCCGCCCTCGCTCTTCGGGTCGGCCAGTGCGCGCGGCCAGTACCATTACCGTCGCCGCGCTCGCGCTGGTGATGAATCGCTTCGCTCCATTGACGATCCAGCCGCGCTTCGCGTCGTCCCAGGTCGCTTTGCAGCGGATTGCTTTGGCGTCAGAGCCGGTATTCGGCTCTGTCAGCCCGAAGCATGCGATCACTTCGCCCCGCGCCATCCGGGGCAGATAGCGCGCGCGCTGTGCGTCCGTGCCGAACTTCATGATTGGAAAGGCGGTGAGCGAGTTCTGAACGAGAATGTCAAGCCCAAGGCCACCGTCGCCGCGCGCCAGTTCCTCCATCACTGCCACTTGCTGGAGCGACGGGACCGCGTTGCCGCCGTATTCCTCGGCAATCTCCAACCCGAGTACCCCGATCTCGGCGCACTTTTTCATCAGTTCGTGGGGGTAATGATGCGGATCCCGCTTCGCCTCGTCGAGGTAGCGCGGAAACTCGCGGAGCACAAACTCCCTCGTGAGGAGCGCGAACTCATCCGGTCGGTCATCCATCACGTTGGCAGGAATGCTGTTGGCATGCGTCGTTGTCATACACGAATAGTACGAGCGGAACCCGAAGAATTCAAGGGATTCGGAATCGGTATGGATCGGCGCTATTCGTTGAGCGCGTCGCATGACCGCGCGGGCAAAGAACGTGTCATCGAGTGGTGCGATATCCGACGTATCAATCGTATCGTCCGTCAATGCATCAACGTGTTCCCAGTTTGTCTGGGAAATCTTCTCATCACTCATTGCTCATTGCTCATTGCTTAGTATGCGTTGCGGTCGCGGAAGATGAGGATGATGGTCTTGGCGATAATCTTCAGGTCGAAGAAGAGAGACCAGTTCTCCACGTAGTAGAGGTCGTAGCGCGTCCGTTCCTCGATGCTCGTGTTGCCGCGCAGGCCGTTCACCTGCGCCCAGCCGGTGATGCCCGCCTTCTCACGGTGGCGGCGGGCATAGCGGGGGATGGACTGGGTGAACTGATCCACGAAAATCGGGCGCTCCGGGCGCGGCCCGACGACACTCATCTCGCCGAGCAGCACATTGATGAACTGCGGGAACTCGTCGAGCGAGAAGCGGCGCATGAAGGCACCGAGCCGCGTACGGCGCGGGTCGTTCGGTGTCGTCCAGACCGGGCCGCTCTGCGCCTCGGCGTCCTGCCGCATCGTGCGAAATTTGATACACCAGAAGGGCCTGCCATCCCGCCCGACCCGCTCCTGCACAAGGAAGACCGGGCCGGGCGAGGAGACCTTGACGAGCAGCGCGAGCAGCAACAAGAGCGGCGAAAGGAAAATCAGGGCAGTCAGCGCGACGAGGAGATCGAGCGTCCGCTTCAGCGCGCGATTCCAGCCACGCAAAGCGATCGTCCGCACCTGCACCATCGGCAGGCCACCGAGATCGCCGATGCTCAGTTCGTTGTTGGTAATCAGTTGGAAGGTGTCCGGGTAGACGGTGATGCTCACTGGGTCGTCGGCGCAGCGATCCACAAGGTTGACGAGCCGCGCCTGCGACGCTCCGGCGAGGGCGATGAGCACTTCGTCCACCCGCTCCGCGCGCAGAATCCTCGGCAGGCAATCCGTCGTGCCGAGGATGGGGAGACCGAGCAGTGCGTTTTCGTCCATCGGGCGATCGAGATCGTCCGCGATGAAGCCGACGACGTGATAACCGAGATGCGGCGAGCGACGGACCGTTTCGAGTACCGTCCGCGCGGGCGATCCGGTGCCGACGATCACGGCACGCTCCGCCGTCAAGCCGTGCCGCCGGAGCGTGCCGATCAGACCGGAATAGAGAAGCCGCCCGAAGGCGATACAGACAATCGCCAGCGCCCAGCCGGAAAGGAGCAGTTGGCGGGAATAGACGAAGTGGCTGCTACCGAGCAAAAAGGAATTGGCCGCCAGCGCGAGGACGACACCGACCGAGAGCGACGAGCAAAGTTTCGCGAACTCGTCCACGCGTGAGACGCCCCGTTTGAGCGTGTACAGCCCGGCGACATTGAACGAGACGAGCGTCGTCACTTCCAGCACGACGAGCATAATCACATAGAAGCGCCCCGGCGGTGGAATAAAGCCACTGCTCGTGAGACTCTTGTCGAGCCGGTACGCGAGCAGGAAAGCTACCGCAAGCAGCGCGATATCGAGGAGCAATTGCCCGGCGCCGATAATTAGCGTGGGCCAGCGCCGCCGCACATGGACGGGCAGGGTAGCGGCATGCGCGTCGGGGTCGCGAGGGCCGGGATCCGCAGGCGGTGCGATCACCACTTCCGCCGTCATCGGACACGCTCGGCTGGTCGTGTGCAAAAGAGCGGAATACTTCGCATACCGAAGGTATACATCTTTTTTACCCATGCCGCAAGAGAACAGGTGTACGTACGGTATGAGTCGGCAGTCGGCGGTCGGCAGTCGCTGGAAATACGAGGTCTAAATCCTCGCTTGTCTATGCTCCTTCTTGCCGTTCGCTCTCGGCTGATCTCCCTATCTCGCTGCCGACTGCCGCCTGCCGAATGCCTCAGGTGG
>JBPCPB010000046.1:0-3346 GCA_050999735.1 Thermomicrobiales bacterium
CGCGTCACCGGACGATAGAGGATACCAGCCAGCACCGATGCTGCATAGACCGCGACAATGTCCGCAATCACTGTGATCGGTGGCTGCGTAAATGTCAGCGCCGCCACGCCAAGCGCCGCGACGATCAGCGCAATGTCGAATGTATTCACGCATGACCTCCGTAGGCGTACGTACATATCGCGGTCATTGTATCACGGCGCACCGCGTTTTCACGTAAGATAGGTCTGAATAAAGTCGTTCAGGCGTCGGTGCGACGCCACCGGACACAGGCGTCCGAAAGGAAGAAGGTCATGACAAACTGGATGATGCGACTATGGTCGCGGAGAGCGGTTCTTGGCGCAGCACTCGCTACCAGCGTTGCGGCGGTGACTGCCGCGTGCAGTGGCAAAAGCGAAAGCACGGCGGTCGGTGGGAGAGTGAATGTCGGCAGCGTCAATGACATTCGCGCCGCGCTCGCAGGCCAAAAATATGTGCGGAGTACGGAGGGGAGGTTGTTTCTGCTCCCCGCGACCGATACTGCGGTGATTGCCGCGTCGTGGAAATGTACGCATCTGGGCTGCACGCTGCCGCCGCCGAATCCCGCGACGGGCGGTAACATCCAATGCCCCTGTCATGCTGCAGTGTTTGATAGCAAGACCGGTATCCGGTTGGGCGGCCCGGCGAACCGCCCGCTCGATTACTTCCACGCAGTGGTCGAGAGTGGGAATGTCATTGTGGATACGAGCCAGGTTTTCACGCGCGCGGCGTTTGAGGTGGGGCAAACCGCTCCATTGAGTTAGGGCTCACGCTCCAACTCCGCGATCAACTCCTCCGCGCTATCGAACCGCTTCCATCGTCCGGCGGCGTAATCTTCGTCCGCTTCACGCTCCATTTGCTGCCACCGCTCACTCCAGAGCCAGCGTTGATCGGGGTCGGCTGTTCCATATGGACGTAATTCAATGACGCCATCCGGCCGCTGCTCGACCTCGAGCAGCGCGTTTGCATCGAGATCTTCGCGAATCTCTTTGGGCAACAAGATGGAACCGTCCAAGCCGAGAATCACAACCATGTTCACCCTACTCCTCTGGCACCGAATTCCGCCGCAAGGCTGTTGACGATAGCAGATTGCCGTGGTACGTTCTCCAATCTAACTGAATATCCCGCGATGAAGGGGAGGAGTACCCGCCACGCGGCCGACAGCGAACCAGGGAGTGTGGGAGCCTGGAAACGGCCAGGCGAGCGGCGAACGCACCTCGGAGCGGCCCACCGAAGAAAGCGCATTGTATCGCGCAAGTAGGTGGCGGTGGGTGGCGCCCACGGTGAAACAGCGCCGATACGAGTGGTCGGAGGGATACCTTCCGGCAACGAGGGTGGTGCCACGGGGTGCGTTACACTACGCTCTCGTCCCTCCGGGCTGCGGAGGACGATGGGGCGTTTTTTTGATTGTTCGCGGGCCTCGGCACGATGCGCGAGGAGGGGCAGGGATGACGGGCGTCGTACTGGACACGACACAGCATATCGAATCCGCGCTGGCGAAGGTGGCGGCGAACCCCGCTGCACCGATTACGAAGGCCGCGCTCTGCTGGACGGGCGGCCTCGACTCAGCGATCTGCGCGGCGCTCCTCAGGGAGCATTACCATGCGGCGGAGATTGTCGCGATCACGGTGGATGTCGGGCAGGGTGAGGACGAACTGCACCGGGCGCGCGAGCGGGCGGAAACGCTCGGCCTCGATCTCCGCTTCCTCGATGCGCGCGCCGAGTTTACCGAGTGGCTGGCGAAGGCGATCCGCGCCAACGTGGATTACGACGGCTACCCCTGCGCGACGAGCATGACGCGCCAGCTGATTGGCGCGACCGCCGCGAAGTACGCCGCCCAACTCGGCTACGACGCGATTGTGGACGGTTCGAGCGGCAAGGGAAACGATCAGTACCGCGCGCAGAATACCTTTAAACTGTTCGCGCCCGATCTGCGCATCCTGATCCCCGTGCGCGATCTCAATCTGACACGGCTCGAAGAGATGGCGCTCTGCGAGCACTACGGCATCCCGATTCAGGAAGTGATCCTCGGCGGCGAGGATACAACAATGTGGTGCCGCTCGATTGCTTCCGGCGGCATTACGCTCGAAACCGAGTTGCCGGACGATATCTGGCTCTGGTACACGCCGCCCTATCACGCCCCGGATGTCGCGACGACGCTTGCGCTCACCTTCGAGGCGGGTGTGCCGACCGCAATCAATGAGCAGCGGATGCCGCTCGCCGAACTCGTGCCGATCCTCAACGATGTCGGCGGAGCGAACGGGCTTGGCCGGATTGACATCATCGAAGATGGCATTATGGATTTGAAGAGCCGTGAGATTTACGAAGCGCCCGCCGCCGCGATCATCCTCGCGCTGCACCGCGATCTGGAACAACTGACGCTGACGCGCGACGAGATTCAATTCAAGAAGATCGTGGACGCGCAGTGGTCCAGCCTCGTCTTTTCGGCGGAATGGTTCACGCCGCTGAAGGCGGACCTCGACGCCTTTATTGCGCAGTCGCAGGGGCCGGTGAACGGGACGTACGAGATCGAACTCTACAAGGGCACGATGACGATTCTCAGTCGCCAGTCCCCCTCATCGCTCTACTTCGAGGAAGTGCGCTCCATCCAGTCGGCGTCGTTCGACCAGCGCTGGTGTGGCCCGGCGGCGCAGGTGCGCGCCCTGCCATTCGAACTGCTCGCCAAGCGCGATGCGCGCTGGAAGGCGGCGCGGGGCGGCGCATCACCAGAGGGAGGCGGCTGAGTGGCGACATCGGGACCGAAAGTGTGGCAAAAGGATGTGCAACTCGACGCGCTCGCCGAGCGGTACGAGATCGGGGAGGATGCCGTCCTCGACAACCGTCTCGTGCCCGCCGATGTCTGGGGTTCGATGGCGCACGCGATCATGCTCCATCGCATCGGCATCCTGACGGACGATGAGGCGAACGCGCTCCTCAAGGAACTCGCGCATGTTCTCGCCCTCTACGACGCGGGCGCGTTCATGCTGGCGGCAGGGGACGAGGATGTCCACTCGAAGCTCGAAAATCACCTGACCGAGACGACGGGCGACGCCGGGAAGAAGATTCACACCGCGCGCTCGCGCAACGATCAGGTGCTCGTGGATATCCGGCTCTATACCAAAGGCGAACTGCTCGCAACGATGGCGAACGTCATTGATGCCGCTGACGCCTTCACGGCCTTTGCCGAGCGCGAAGAGTGGACGCCGATGCCGGGTTACACGCATATGCAGCGGGCGATGCTCTCCTCGGTCGGTCTCTGGGCGAGCGCCTTCGCGGAATCGCTGATGGACGACCTCGCGCTCTTGAAGACGGCGTACCATATCACCGATCA
>JBPCPB010000063.1:0-31982 GCA_050999735.1 Thermomicrobiales bacterium
CTGCTCCACCACTCCGTTATCTGCCAATGTTCCCGTCTGGATCGGTTGAATGGCGACCGCCGGTTCCCAGCAGATATTGCAGCGCAGGCGGGCCGCGCCGGGACGGGTTTCGGCGAAGCGACCGGCACAGCCCGCCAGTTCGGTATCCGAGAGCGTAGTACTGGCGACATGCGCCCAATGACGGCACCCGCTACATGTGAGCGGCGCCGGCATCGGACGTTCAGATGGAAGAATCTGCATCGAAAACCTCCTTTACGCGACGGATTGCTGCTCCTCTTCCGTCGCACCGAGCGCTTCCTCAACCAGTTCGCGCTCGTCTGCCGACCGCAGCCGACCATTCATGCTCCGGTACAGCACCGATCCGATTCCTTCGAGCGCGCCGAGGCGGTTGACGAGCCGGAGCACCGCCGTCTCGCGCGCGTTCCCCATCACCAGTTCAATCCGATCCTCACTCCGCCCTGTTCGCAGTCGCAGGCCGCGGAGCGGTACGCCGGATTCCAGCACGATGCGCTCGACTATCGCGATCTGCCCCGGTGCATGCTTCATCCGCACGCTTAACGTGCTCGGCTGGTGGTGCGCGAAGAAGCGGCGCTCAATGAAGCGCAGGATGATCTGAATGGCGATAATCGCCGCCGTGACGATCAGTGCCGCCCAGAAGAGTCCACCACCACACGCAAGCCCGACCGCCGCCGCCGACCAGACACTCGCCGCCGTCGTCAGGCCGCTGATCGTGTTCTTGCGGAAGATAATGACGCCCGCGCCGAGGAAGCCGATCCCGCTCACGACCTGCGCCGCGACGCGGCTCGGATCGAACGATACCTGGCTGACGCCCATCACGTCCGCGAAGCCGTATGCCGAGACGATCATCAAGAGTGACGAACTGACCGCGACGAGCGCGTGCGTTCTGAGTCCCGCGGCGCGTTCGAGCCGCTCGCGCTCCAAGCCAAGCACCGCCCCGCAGAGCAATGCGATCCCAATTCGGATGAGCACCGTAGTGGTGGCAATCTGCATAGATGAATCCCTCTGCATGGCCGATGATGCACGCCAGCGACACCGTGACCGAGACGGTTCATACCAAACCGGCGAGAGAACCCAGAAGAGATTCCCTATTATCGGGGTGGCATTCGCGCGCAAATCCCACATCGCATAATACCAGTGTACATGACTTTAGGCCATTTGCAAGCCATAAAATGCCAACGAAGGGAGAAAGCGACTCGTATTTCTATTCCGTTGTTACGCTAAAGAGTTCCATACGCAACTGATCCATGAAACGTTTCGCGTTTTCCGTATCGGCGAGCAGTATCGGTGGAAGGAACATAATGCGCACAGTGGCGCGCCGGGGCCAGTGGATTCCGGCGGGTAAAAGTTCCGACGCGCCGACGATCCGCACCGGCACAACCGGGCAGTGTGTCTGTTTCGCGAGGAGTGCGACGCCGCGATGCAAGCGCGTTCCATCCTCCGCATGGCCGGGGATCGTCCCTTGGGGATAGGCAACCACGGAGAATCCGGAACGTAACCACGTTATTACATCATTGAGCGATTGGCGCGGGGAGCCGGTGCGGTCAATCGGAATCGCACCGAAGACGAACGGGCCGAACCCAGGGCGGTTACGGCGAAAGAAGAAATCCCGCGCCGCCGTGACGACGAGGCGATTTCGTCGCGCGCCGACTGCCCAGAGAATCAGCGGCGTGTCGGCCATGCTCGTATGCGTGGCGGCATAGATCACCGGCCCGGGCGGGATATGCTCCCGCCCCTCGACAGTCAGCCGCCGCATCCAGATGCGCAGCACAGGATAGTAACAACAAACAACGAGCGCGCACCGCAGCAAACGCACCGGCCACCACCCGACCCAACGATACGGCAGTGGTTGGTCGCGGTGGCTCATATTTCGTTAAAAGTCCAACCGTGCGCCGACGTATTCGAGGAATGCCAAACGCTTCGTCTCATCGTAAATTATGTCGGTGAGGTCGAAGTATTTCGTGATGTGACCGTCACTTCGAAGCCTTTCCATTCTGCGCGTCATCTCTTCAGTTACGCAGGAGGCAACCAGTATCGTCACAACTTCCGCATTCATTCCTTGTTCATCCCCAAACGACTTCTGAACTGCTCCGAGGCGCTCAAGAGCGCCCGCCGTGTCTTTTCCGCCCTTGATCTCAATTACGGCGAGAGTAGAGCCATCCGTATCCAGCAATGAGACATCAGGCTCACTGCTGAACCGAATCGCACGTCCATTGATGAGATGAACTCCCCGATACGAGGATAAATTCTCCAGGACGCTATCCATTTCAGTGTGAATGAGCACTTCATTACGAGATCCGACAAAACCAGCAACCAAATTCCGCTGGAGAAGCGAGGCAATGAGCAAACGACGGACTGCTAATTCGGATTCCTGGCCAATCTTATTGCGCCATGAACCGTCTATCTGTGTTCCTGCCGAACAGAAATACAACGCATCAACGTCTCGTTGCGTGAAGGTGGGTGTCCCTTCAATGATCGTACTTATGTGCGTGTTGAAGAGAATGCATAGCCGAAGTGACACATCATGCGATAGGTCGGATTTCCGCCTCTGCTCGAATGATACGGTATCCGTGACTAAACTCTTCGTCCCTTTTTGGGAAAGCACTGCTACATTGCGGTAGTAGGCAATCATATGCGGATACTGCATGAGAACGAGAGGATGACTAAATACATGGAGTGACGAGACGGAAGATCCCTCGATTGTCCCCCATGCGATAGGCGTGATAGCCCATTCGTCGCGTTTTTGCCAATCGAATGTATCCCCAAGCATGATGAGCGTATTAAGCTCGTCTGCAAGCCCGAGAAAAGCCCACTCATATACCTTCCGGGAAAAGAAGAGAGATCGTAAGCCATAGTCTCGCTGAAGCGCCTGGTAGAGTGACGTACCGGGCTTTGTCATGGTTTCCGCCAGAAGAGAATACTTTCCCTTACTGGGATGCGACCAAAGCGTCCCATTTGCTGGCTGGAATTTCCTTTGTAGCGTGTCACGATGACCTTATCCGTGACAAAACCGACGCGTCCGGCTAGTTCGGAGAGCATGAGATCAACGGGGATAAGTTCACCGGCAAAGCGCGTGTTTCCTACAACAAGTGCGATGCGTGCGCCGGGATTGCAGACAATCGCAAGTTGTTCCACAAAATGAAACATGTCCTCGAAGTAGCCACGAACCATGATGGGAATACGGTTGTTGTTCAACTCTTGCGCCCCGAGGTTCGCCAGTATTTCATCGAGTTCAGCGGACTGCGCATGATTTGTTGGCGCATCTTTCGATTCAATGTGCGAGCGGAGAAGACTGTGTCGGACGTCCCGTAAACCCGCGAAGTTTTCGACGAAGTGAAGACAAAGTTCCAAACTATAGGTACGGCTATAGTCGAAGCGATTCAAATACGGGGGCGATGTTATCGCGATATCAATCCCTTCATGAATATGCGAATGCAGTGCGCGTGCATCACCAAGCGAAACGTGAACTGGAGCAATATCTTCGTGAGAGAGCAGGGATAACTGTTCGCCGTGGGGGAAGAACGAATATTGATGATTGCGAATAGGCATATCGAGATCCCGAAGCATCTCGGCATACTGCCGCGTGAGAACAGCACGAACCGAAGGGATGTATTTATTTGGAACCATACGAAGATATTGACCATCCTTGCGCGTAAAGCTAATCTCTTCCAGAATGCTCAACAGGCCAAGCAGCAAGAAGTCACGAGCATAGACATTTGGTTCTAAGAGAATCTGCTCTTTCAGCGAGAGGAGATCGTTAAGAACTGGCTCAGCGTATGCATGCTGAAGGATTCGCACATCCACAGGGCCGCGATGTATTGGGAGTGTCACAGGTACATCGAGAAGCGTTTGCGCCCGTTCACGGAGGTATGCAACGTCATGGTGTTGAAGCGATTGCGCCTTTACTTGTGCGACGAATGCCGCGACTGGCAGCATGTCTACACCCCAACTTTCACACCCGAATCGGCTTGCTTCGACAAGCGTTGTCCCGCATCCCGTGAAAGGGTCAAGGATAACGCTGTGTCCCGGCTTCGCTTCAAATTCGGTAAAGAGCGTACGCACGAGTGTTGCTGAGAATCCTTCACGATAAGGAAACCAGCGATGAATAGGCTCATCCTTGTTCGGAACATATGTTACAAGCAAGCGGAAGTGCGGTCGTTCTTCGATTAACTTGGCGTATTTCGCTTCTAGTTTTTCGCGATACTCAGTCTGTCCATTCGTCGCGGATTGGGATGCTGACGCCTGCACGAGTGCCATGATTCCTCCGTATTCCACGTAGGCGTCAGCGTACGTTCACACCACTTCGCTGTCAATACCGTTAGCGTGCGGGGGCGTCGTGACGAAGGCACGCAGCAGATGTACGGTCGCGGTGATGTCGCTCTCCTCGATCATCTCGGTCGCCGTGTGCGTGTAGCGCGTCGGCGTGCCGATCAGGACGGCCGAGATGCCGTGATCGAAGAAAGCATGTGCGTCCGAGCTGTAGTTTGCGTAGACACCGTGCTGGAAGGGGATTGCATGCGCCTTCGCTACATCCGCAAGCCGCCAGAGAAGCCGCCGGTCGTAGTGCATGCCGCCATCCTTGTGGACGAGGGTCGGGCCACCGCCGAGATGCGTCGCGTACTCCTTCTCCCCCACGGTCGGCACATCGCCGACGAGGCCGACATCGAGCGCGATGGCAAGATCGAAGTCGAACAGATGCGCCATCGCCTTCGCGCCATGCAGGCCGCCCTCCTCCTGCACGGTCGCGCCGTACCAGAGGTCGTACTGCAACGTTGTGATGTCCAGATCGTCGAGCAGCAGATCCATAATCGCGAGGAGCATCCGGTCGTCCATCGCCTTGCCCGCGATCCGCGTGCCGAACCGCCGCGTCGGCCACGACCAGATGACGCCCGCCCCGACGTGGACGCCCCGCTCCTCGACCTCCATGCGGCTCTTCGCGCCGATGTCCACGAAGAAGTCGTTGAAGTCGATGTGCGGTTTCTCGCGTTGTGGCTGAGTCAGCGTGTGGCCGCTGGCGGTGGCAAAAATACCTTCAGCCACAACGCCGTGCCGCCCGACCACTTGCGCGACCTGCCCGATCATATAGCGGCGATCCGGCGAATTCCGGCGCATTCCCTGCGCGGTGTCGAGCATCAGAAAGCCTTTATCGGTGATGTAGCGCACAACGAAGCCGATCTCGTCCATGTGCGCCTGCACGAGCAGTTTCGGCCCGCTCCCACCGACGCGGCAGACGATATTCCCGACCGGGTCCTCATGCCACTCCGCCATCCGGCTCTGCCACCGTTCCCGGAGCCAGACGCGCACGGCCTCTTCCTGTCCCGACGGGCCGGGAATCTCCAGCAATGCTTCGAGAAGGTCGAAAATCCGGTCGCTTTCCCCGTGCCCGCTCGGCATGCCCCGCTCCTTCCGCACTCCATCTCCTCCCTCATGTCACGCAAGAATAGCGATGGGGAGGAGGCATGGCAAGGAGCGTGGAAGCAATGAGTGCGAGCAGCGGGTAATGAGGATCACTCGCGAACATCGCTCCGGTTACCTCCTGTCATTCTCACGACCGACTATTGGCTCCTCTCGGAGCGCGGTATACTAGGGAAGTGAAATGCGTGACGACGATAGGAGTATATGGGCAGTGATCGAGCGCAAACAAGAACGGCACACGCGGCGGGCAACGATCAGCATCCCGCACTTCTGGGGATGGTTCGCCTTCGCAATCATCGCGGCGATCGTCATTACGCTGACATATGTCCGTCCGTTCATCGTCCCGAAGTCAATCGTCTTCATCACGGCCGCGATTTGTATTCTCTGGTGGCTGCTCGGCGGAATCATCTTCCGTATCCGGTTCGCGAAGGCGATTGGCAAGCGGCGGCGTGGCGGACTGCGGGTGGGAGGATGGGCGCTCGACGGCTGGCAGGCGCGCCATCGGCGACACGGCTCGTATTGGCGCGCGATGCGCTCCTGGATCCATACGGCGCACTAATGAACAGCGATGCATCCCGATACCGTGCGGCCATCGCCACCGCCTTTCCTGACCTGCCCATACGGAGATTCCGCTTCCTTGCCGAAGGGTGGGACAGCGCCGTCTGGGAAGTCAATGACGATCTCGTCTTTCGCTTCCCAAAACGTGCCGAGGTCGCGGCCCGGCTCCGCATCGAGATTGCGCTCCTGCCCGTGCTTGGCCCGGCGCTTCCGATGCTCGTACCACGTTTCGCGTACATCGCCGATGGCTTGGATGCGTTCTCGTATCCCTTCGTTGGCTACCCCAAATTGCCCGGTGTGTCGCTCGTTGCGATGCCCGCCGCTGCCATCGCACCGGAGCGGCTCGCGGCACACATCGGCCGATTCCTGACCGCGCTTCACCGCTTCCCGATCACCCGGGCGGTGGCGTGTGGCGTGCCGGACGCCTCACCGCAATCGTGGCGCGCCCAGTACGCCGCCATGCACGCGGAACTGCGGGCGCTCTTCCCACGCATGACGCCACCGGAGCGGGCGCGGACGGAATCGCTCTTCGCCGCGTATCTCGACGATCCGGCGCATTTCCAATTTGCGCCCGTGCTGCTGCATCGCGATCTCGGCGGCGATCATCTTCTCCTCGATCCCCACACCGGCGATCTCGCCGCCATCATTGACTGGGGCGACGTCTCGATCGGCGACCCGGCGCAGGATTTCTGTGGCCTGCCCGCCGCCTGGCTTCCCGCGTTACTTGCCGACTACGGCGGCGTTGTGGACGCTACCTTTGCCGACCGTGTCGCCTTTTACCACTCCCTCGCGCCGTATCACACACTTGCTTTCGGCCTGCGTACGGGCAGTGCCCTGTTCGTTGAACAGGGGTTCGCGGCGTTGCGGGAATTGCCCTAATTCTCTTTCGCGATAGCAGCGCCGTCATAGAGGACGCTGCTTTGTGTAGGGGCGACGCTTGAATTGCCCTCTTGCGGCGGCAGGACATTCTAACGGAGACACGGATGCGCTCCGGGAGGGCGATTCACGCATCGCCCTTACGCAGGTATCACGTCATTCCCTTCGTGAAAGAGTATTACGACGTCCGCGCCGTCACGAAATCGGCCATCGCGGCGAGGTAGTTGCGGGGTTCACCGGCGGGGAGCGATGCGAGATGCCGCTTCGCGCTGTCCACGGCGGCTTGCGCCTCGCCGATCGCGGCATCGAGCGCGCCGGAGGTGCGAACGCGGCCGATGAGCGCATCAATCTCCGTATCGTCCGTTTTTGTGCCGAGGACGACCTTGCGAATCAGAGCGAGATCGTCGCCGTCCGCGTGCCGCTCGATGTAGAACATCATCGGCAGCGTCAATGTCCCTTGTCGGAGGTCGGAACCGGCGGGCTTACCGATGTCTTCCGATGTTTCGCGCAGGTCGAGCACATCGTCCACGATCTGGAAGCCCATGCCAATCTGCGTCCCATAGGCGCGGAGCGCCTGCACCGCGTCGGCGGGTGCGCCGGAGAGAATGCCCCCGAACTCGGCAGCAGTCGCGAAGAGCGCGGCGGTTTTGCCATGGATGCGGCGGTCGTATTGCTGTCGTGTCTGATCCCACTGGCGGGTCTGAAAAATCTCATCCAGTTCGCCGTTGCAGATGTCGCCCAGCGTCTCCGCGAAGAGCGTCATCGCACGCAAATTATTCGACTTCGAGACGAGCACGGCGGATTGCGCGAAGAGATAGTCGCCAAGCAAGACGACAATTGTCGTTGGCAACACCGAATTTAGTGTCGCCGTACCACGCCGGAAGAGCGCCTTATCTACCGTGTCGTCGTGGATCAGGCTGGCGATGTGCAGCAGTTCGATCCCGGCGGCGGCGGGCGCGAGATGCGCGATGTCGTAGTCGAACAATCGCGCGGCGGCAAGCAAGATGCGCGGCCGGAGCATCTTCCCCTTCGCGGCAATGATGCCGTTGAGAAGATCGGACATCACCGGATAGTTGACTGCCACGGTCTCACGAATCGCGTCCTCGACACGCGCGAGGCCAGCATTCGTGGTCGGGTCGCGCAGCACATCTATATTTGTCGCGGGCATGGGAAGCGTCTCTGCTTTCTATCCTGCTCCGTTGCAGGATGCGGGCGGTGCAATCGTGTGCCACCCCTATGATACATGGGCCGGAAACTCCCGGCTACCAAACGAAATGATACCCCCTGCACGCATATGCGTCCAATATCCTGAGGAATGCCTGGGTGTCATGGTATCATCTCTTCCGCCCGCATGGGATAGCGAATCCTGTTCATGTCCAGGCCTCTGCCGACTGGCGACCACCGACTGCCAACTGTGAGGAATGCCGTCCATGCGCATCGCGCTCTTCTCCGACGTTCACGGCAATTTGACCGCGTTGCGAGCCGTCCTCGCCGCGCTGAACCGGCACCGACCGCTGCAAATGATCGTCGCGGCGGGCGATCACGTCCTCGCGGGGCCGCGCCCGGCGGAGACGTGGGACGCGCTCCAGGCGGTGGGTTGCACCTGCATTCTCGGCAATGAGGATGTTCGGCTCTGGGATGCCGCTATCGAACATACGGTGCCGGATAGCCCCTGGACGCCATTGGTAGCGGTAGTCACCCCGTGGACGGTCGCCGCACTCGGCCCGGCGCGACTGGCGGCACTCCGGGCGCTCCCCCGTTCACTCCGCCTCGTTCCCGCGCCCGGCGCGGACCTACTCGTTGTCCATGCGAATATTCACGACCTGACGGGATGGGCGCTCAAAGCGGACACACCGGACGACGATCTGGCACGGCTGTACGGCGGTGCGAACGCGCGCGTCGTCTGCTGCGGGCATTATCACGCGGCGTGCCTGCGCGAGTGGGGCGGCATGACGCTCGTCAACGTGGCAAGCGTCTCTCTACCGACGGATGGCGAGCCGTGCGCCGGGTACACAATCCTCGACTGGGATGGCGCGTGGCATGTTACGCAATACCGCGTCCCGTACGACGCGGAGGCCGAAGCGATGGTGATGGCAGCCTCCAGCATCCCGAAGTTTGCTTGACATTATCCCCGCTGACTGCTATTCTCCGTCCATATTCAGAAAACCTTTTTCACATAACGCGGTGGCATTCCGCTCTATGGAAAAGAGCGTCACGGACATTCGGGGGCTTTTCCCGCCACGGGAGCCTGTTGTGGCTTTCCCGCCGGTGATACCGAGGAGTGGGGGCAGCGCATGGTGCAACTGGCACGCATGACCGCACAGGTAGCGCCGGGGCAATCCATCGGCCGGGCATTGCGTCTGCTTGCCTGTTTCAGCGAGGCGCGCCCATCACATACGCTCAGTGAGTTGAGCCGCCAACTGGAACTGGCGCCGAGCACCGTCTCCCGTCTGCTCTCCGTACTGGAAGAATACGGGTATGTGCGCCGGAGCAATGGCAATGGTCAGTACACGCTCGGCCTCGCGCCGATTGCGCTGGCGAGCGTGGCGATCAGCCAGTCCGACCTCCGGCGGCAGTCGCTCCCGTTCCTCGAAATGCTCGCGGACACGTCCCACTACAATGCGAACCTCGCGGTGCTCTACGAGGGCGACGTGCTCTTTCTCGCCCGCGTGCCCGCCGCGAAGGAACTACGCGCCTATACGATCACCGGCACGCGCAACGCGCCGCATAGCCACGCGGTAGGGAAAATCCTCCTCGCCGCGCTGCCGGAGGCGGCGGTGCGCGCGCGCTACGCCGACCGCCCGATGGAAGCGGTGACGCCGCAAACGATCACCACAATGGACGCGCTGCTCGCGGAACTCGAACGAGTCCGCGCCCAGCGATATGCCGTGGATGACGAGGAATTTCTCCCCGGTCGGGCGGCGGTCGCGGCACCCGTGCGGGATGAAACGGCGCAGACCATCGCGGCAATTAGCCTCTCCGGTATCCCCGCGTCGCGCACGCCGGAGGAGTTTTCGCAGGCGACCCGGCTCGTCAAACAGTTTGCCACCCATATTTCGCGCACGTTCGGCGCGACCGGCTAATGCGGTATTCACGGAAGGGGAATCCCGGATGGACCAGCACATGGCAGCAGGGGAAGCAATCACCCGCACACTGACGGCGGCGCGATACACGCGACGGCGACTCCTCGGTATGACGGCGGGGGCGGGCGCGGCCATCCTCGCGGCATGCGGCGGCTCGAACGCGACCAGCACGCCCGCTCCGACGAGCAGCAGCGGCGCGAAGGTGATCGTCAGCACGCCAACGGCGGCAGCGGCAGCGCCGAGTACGGGCAGCACCGCTCCGGCCGGTTCAGCCGCCGCGAGCGCCGCCACCCCGGCAGCGGGCGTTAGCCCGACCATCGCCGTCACGCGCGCGGAACTCAAAGGCAAGGTGACGATTGCCCGGCAACCGAACTCGCCACTCTCGAACGGCAAGGACGATCCCGGTAACGTCGTCTTCCAGCAACTGATTGATCGCTATCAGAAGGAGCATCCCGGCGTCTCGATGGAGTGGATCCGCGTGCCGGGATCGAGTTTCGATGAACTCTATCAGTGGGTGACGACGCGGCAGTCCGCGAAGAACGTACCGGGCATCGTCGGTTCCCATACCTTCACGACGAGTGCGCAGGAAACGACGAATACCTCGCCGTGGGTTGATATGTCGCCCTATCTGGAAAAGGCCAGCGCATACTCCGGCAAACCGTGGAAGGCGGATTTCCCGGACGACGTTCTCGTCTACATGCGCGAATCGAAGAAGGACCTCTACTCAGTTACCTTCACCGCATACAAGGCAGCGTGGCTCTATAACAAGAATCTCTGGACAAAAGCGGGGCTGACCGAGGCGGACGAGCCGAAGACGTGGGGACAGTTCTTCACGGTGCTCGACAAACTGAAAGCGTCCGGCACGATCCCAATTGCCCGCACCGGCGATGCCTTCGCGCTCTCCCATACGTATTGGGTAATCGAGAACTCCGTCGGCCGCAAGGCGTGGCTGGCGATGAGCGGCGGCAAACTGTTTGCGGACGACAAGACGAAGTTCACCGCACTCTGCACTGGCCAATGGAAGATGGACACGCCGTGGAACCGCAAGACGGCGGAAATCACCAAGCGGCTCTTCCAGTACTGGCCACCGGGCAGCACCAGCCTGAAGGCGGCGGATGTCGAGCAACTCTACCTGACACAGAAAGCGGCGCTCTGGCAAGGGACACCCAACAATCAAGGGCAGACGATCCTCCGCCGCATTGACGAGGCGAAGTCTGAAGGATTAGAGACCTTCGATGTCGGTGCATTCCCGACGCCGCAGCCGGACGCCGAAACCTTCGGCGCGGACATCGCCGCGAACGCTGCCCCAATCGCGGACGATGGCGAGCGCGGCCTGGAGTACGGCATCCCGATCCCCGACCTGCGGGCGGATAAGGACCCCGGTGTGGAAGCGATCGCGGTGGATTGGCTGCAATGGATGACATCGCCCGAAATCCAAGCGATCCAGGTGAAGCCAACGTACGACCTACCAATCAACCCGAGCGTCAAATTGGATGATCCACGGCTGGCGCTCTTCTCCAAGAGCAAGAATCAGTTGTTCCCAGCCTACTGGTTCTATGGCGACCGCCCAACCTGGCTGGGAAACTTCCAGGCATATCTGCTCGGTCAGAAGGACCTCGACACCTACATCAAAGACGAGCAGGCGGAACTGTTGGGGTACACACAGCAGCAAATTCGCCAGTCGAAACTGGACATCCCCTGCGGATAAGCGGGGAGGATAATTCGCAGTCCGCAGTTCGATGACCCACCCGCACCGTGGGCTGTGACCTTCGAGCGAGAGAACAGAGAGGACCCGATGGCCGTACGAAATCTCACCGCACCCCGTGTGGACGCCGCGCCGCGCATGCGGCGTCCCGCGAACGTCTGGCAACGTATCTGGCGAATGCGGCTGGTCTATCTCTTCCTGCTGCCCGCCTTCGTGCTCTTCGTGGTGTTCGAATACTGGCCGACGATTCTCGTCTTCCGGGAGGCGTTCTATGATTGGGACGGCTTCCGGATCAACAACTTCATCGGCCTCGCTAACTTCAAGGAGATTCTGCACGATCCGACGTTCCGGCGGTCCTTGCAGAACATCCTCATCATCCTCGTCTTCTACCTGACGATCCCCTTCGCGATGCCGATCATCATCGCCGAGACGATTTTCAATCTCGCCAGCGAGCGGGCACAGAAGTTCTGGCGCGTCTTCATGCTCATCCCCGCCATCATCCCCTTCCTCGTTATCCTGCTCTTGTGGCAGTACCTCTACAACCCGGTACCGGGCGAAGGGTTCCTGAACAATGTCCTCCAGCACTTCGGGCAGCAGCCGAAACTCTGGCTCGCCTCGCCGAACACATCCTTGTGGTCCTACATGATGATCGAGTTCCCGTGGGCGAGCGGCACCTACATGCTCATCTATCTCGCCGGATTGCAGAATATCCCGCAGGATGTCGTGGGCGCCTCGCGTCTCGATGGCGCATCCACCTGGACGCGCATCTTCCGCATTGACATGCCGCTCATCATGGGGCAAATCAAACTGATTGCCATCCTGACCGTCATTCAGACGTTGCAACGGTATGTCGGCATCTACATCCTGACAAATGGCGAGGGCGGTCCGGCCAACTCGACGATGGTACCGGGCGTCTACCTCTTCCAGAAGGCATTCAACGCGCACCGGCTCGGATACGCCAGTGCGGTTGGGTTGGTGCTCTTCCTCTT
Source organism: Thermomicrobiales bacterium (assembly GCA_050999735.1). Lineage (GTDB taxonomy): Bacteria > Chloroflexota > Chloroflexia > Thermomicrobiales > JALYUS01 > JALYUS01. The sequence continues at coordinate 12,645 of JBPCPB010000063.1, forward strand.
CATCCTCGCACTCACGCTGATCAATCAGTTCCTGCTCAAATCGGAGTCTGACGCGCAGGAACAGGGAATCGTCTAGGAGGTCACGACGATGCAGAATGCTGAAGAAGTCCTCAGCCGAGGCGAAGCCACGATTGCGGAGCCGCATGCGTCGGTTATAGCGGGCAAGAAAGGCGGGATCGGGCAGGTCTTCTCGTATATCTTCCTGATCGTCATCGCATTCCTCACCTTCCTGCCCTTCTTCCTGATGATTACGATCTCCTTCAAGACGCGGGCACAGTTCGCCGTGCAGCCAATCTGGCCGACCTTCCCCCTGCACTTCGAGAATTACCGATTCGCCTGGGAGCAAGTCTTCCGCCCGGTCATCAACACGGTGGTTGTCTGCGTCGCCTCGATTGGCGGCACGCTGATCGTTGCCTCGCTCGCCGCGTATGCCTTCGCGCGCTTCAAGTTTCCCGGCTCGCGCGTCCTCTTTCTCGGCATCATTTCGCTCCTGATGGTGCCCGATGTCCTGCTCCTCGTGCCGCGCTACGTCGTGACGGCGCAGTTGCACCTGCTGGGTAATTACCTCGGCCTCATCATCCCCTACATCTCGTTCGGTTCGATCTTCGCGATCTTTGTCCTGCGCACCTTCTTCGCCTCCGTGCCAGGCGAGTTGATTGAGGCGGCGCGGATGGACGGCGCGAGCCATTTCACGATCTTCTGGCGAATCATGATCCCGCTCTCGCGGCCAATCCTCGCGACGCTGGCGATCATCCAACTGATCCGCGTCTGGAACGATTTCATCTGGCCCTTCGTCATTATCTCCAAAAAGAGAGACTACACGCTCGCACTCATTCTGAAGACCTTCTCTGGCGACTTCGGCACACAGTGGGGTCTGATTATGGCGTGCTACGTGATGGCGAGCCTACCCTTGCTTTTGGTCTTCGCCCTCGCGTCGAAGCAGTTCATCAAGGGTCTCACCTCCGGCGCGATCAAGTTCTAGGAAAGGAGCGTGGGTAGTAGACAGTAATCAGTAGACAGTAGTCGGAAAGGATATCGGTGTAGCAGCACGACGTAGCCAAAGACAGACGCGCGAAGCGCCTCCGCTTTCAACTGTCTACCGACTACTGTCTACTGTCTGCTTCTCAATGGGGAGGCTTCCGTGAGCAATGAATCGAAACAGGCATCATTCCTAACGACACGAGTAAACCGCCGCCGGATGCTCGGCGTCGCCGCCGGGGGCGCGGTGACGGGGATTCTCGCGGCATGCGGATCGAGCGCCGCCACCAACACGCCGAAAGCGGGCGCGGCGGCGACAACGAGCAGCGGTGGCTCGGCGCCGACGAGCCAGGGCGTTGTCACGATCACCACGCCGACACCGGCGGCTGCCGCCGCGGCAACCGCACCGGCCGGATCAGCCGTCGCGAGCGGGGCGACACCCGCCGCACAAGCCTCGATCGCCGTGACACGGCCCGAACTGAAGGGCAGCATCTCGATGGCGCGGCAACCGAACGCGCCTCTCTCGACCGGCAAGCCAGACCCGGATACGGTGATTTTCACCGACCTGCTCAAGCGCTATCAGACCGAACATCCGGGCGTCACGATTGATTACGCGGACATCCCCGGCACCACGGCGACCGACATCTATCAATGGGTGACGACGCACTCCGCTTCGAAATCCCTGTCCACGATCGTCGCGACCTTCCCCGACCAGATCATTACCGAGGTGCAGGAAGCGACGAACACCGTCCAATGGGTCAGCATGACGGAGCCGCTGGATAAAATCTCCCCCTACACCGGTCAGGCGTGGCGGAGCGATTTCTCGCCGGACCTCCTCATCTTCGCGAAGTACGGCCTCAAGAATAACTACGGCGTACCCTTTACCCGCTACAAGTCCGCCTGGGTCTACAACAAGGACGCATGGGCGAAAGCGGGACTGACGGATGCCGACGTGCCGAAGACGTGGAAGCAGTGGTTCGCCGCCAATGACAAATTGAATGCCGCCGGGCTGATCCCGATTGCCCGCGCGGGCGATGTGCAAACGACCTCGCACACCTCTTGGATCCTGATGATCTCGCTGGATCGCAAGCAATGGGACGGCATCACCGGCGGCAACCAATTCATGGGTCTCCAGCAGAAACTGGATGCGGTGTGCGGCGGCAAGTGGCCGTATGACACGCCGTGGGCCCGCACCGGCTGGCCCGCCCTCAAGAAACTCCTTTCGTACTACGAACCGGGATTCGTCTCGCAGAATATCAGCAACGCGCGTCAACTCTTCTACGAAGGTAAGGGCGTGATGGTCTACGAGTCGCAGGCGTTCCTCCAGATCTTGGACGAGGTGAAGCAGCAGGGACTCGCCAAGTTCGAGATCGGCGCCTTCCCGACGCCGCAGCCGGATGCCGAAACCTTTGGCGCGGACGTAGCGGCGAACGCGGGCAAGATCGCGGACGATGGCGAGCGCAATATCACCTACGGCATCCCGATCACCGACCTGCGCGATAAGGGCAAGGACGCGATGGGCCAGGCGATCGCGTTCGACTATATGCAATGGATGACGCAGCCGAAGATTCAGGCGGAGTACGTCAAGCCGTCGTACAACCTGCCCGCGAACCAGAACGTCAAGTTGGACGATCCGCGGTTCGCGATCTTCCAGCAGAACCCGGAGCAAATCTTCTATCGCCATCTGATGTACTTCAACAACGTCAGCCAGGCGGACCGCCCACAGTGGGGCCAGAACTTCCAAGCCTATCTCAGCGATCAGGAAAGTCTCGACGACTACCTGAAGAAGGGCGAGCAGCAACTGATCGAGCAGGCGGTACTCGCCGCCCGCGAAGCGAAGATTGACATCAAGTGCGGATAGGGAAGTCAGCAGTCGGCGGTCGGCAGTAGACAGTTGGGGCGCTCCTTGTGGGCGCCCTTTCTCGTCGCGGGCTGGAAAGCCGGTGCTACCGTGTTATCCGGTGGCCTGCGAGCGCCGCGCGGGGGCGAAGAGGACGAGGATCGTCAGGTCTTCGGTGATTGTGTGGAAGCGGTGCTCCACGCCGGTCGCAACGAAGACGATGCTCCCCGCTCGCACCGCGCGATTCTCCTGCGCGACCGTGATCTGCCCGCTCCCACTGATGACGTAATAAACCTCGTCTTCGGTGTGTGGCTGTTGCGGGTCGCGCGTCCCGGCGCGCAGGATGTAGAGGCCCGCACTGAGCGACGGCTCGCGTAAAAACTCGTGATAGAGCGCACCCGCCTCCGCATGCGCGGCGAGCAGTTCATCGAGATCGTATGCCTGCATTAAGGCATCCTCCTGCTACATTTTCGGCTTGTCGTCTCAGAGCGACAGGCTGCTGAAGGCGGCGAGGTAGCGCGGGTCGTCGCGGCGGAAGGTGTCAGGGTTCGTGCCCTTCGCGAGCGCCAGATAGTATCCGAGCAACTGCACCGGCACAACGGCGAGTAATGGTGACAGCGGCTCCGGCAGGTCGGGAAGTGGAAAGCGCGGTGCGTCCGGGATATGCTCAATAGCATGACCGACCACCCAGATCGGTGCGCCGATCAGCCGGAGCACAGTGCAGACCTGATCGAGACGCGCCATTCCCGGCCCCGCCGCCACGATTGCGACGATCCGGTCGTCCGGGTTGACCGTGACGATTGGGCCGTGCAGGAACTGCTCGATGCTCATGCCATCAATCGTCATATACGCCGCCTCGCGCGCTTTAAGCGATGCCTCGGTCGCGGTTGCCGCATTCGGCCCCGCACCGATGCAGAAGATGCGGCAATGCGCCGCGAACATGTCACGGGCGACCGCTTCGATCTCCCCTTCGCGCCGCAGAACGTCTTCGATCTGCTCCGGCAGCGCCGCGAGCGCGTTACGCCAGCCCTGCACCGTCATCCCGTCCTTCCGCTCGCCGAGCACGACCGCGATCTGCGCGAGCACGGTGAGCGCGCCGAGGTGGCTCGCGGTATACGCCGCCGACGTTTCCCGTGCAACGGTGCGGAGCACGAGCGCGAGGCCGTCGCCGCTCATCTTCGAATCGCGCCCGCTAATGCCGATACAGGTCGTCCCGGCAGCCTGTGCGATCTCAACCGCCCGCGCCGAATACTGCTTCGCCCCCGTGTGCGCCATGACGATCACTGCGTCATCACCGCGCAAGGCATAAGGATAGGTCGCGAACTCGTACGAGTCCACGGCGCGGGCATCCGCCCCGGCAGCCCGCAAAAGGTACGCACCGATCTGCGCGGCATGGAAACTCGTGCCGATACCGACGACGAAAACGCGCGCCGCATTCGCGAGCAAGGCGGCGGCTCCGCCTGCGTCATCCCACCCATCGGCAAGCAGCATGCGGACATCCGCCGGTTGCCGGTGCATCGTCGTGTACATCGCGTACGGTTCTGTTCGCCCCTCGTCCATGCTCTCCACCCTTTCATATGCATGCGGTCACCGGAGCGTATCGTAGCGAGTAAATGGCCTGGTGAACAGAGCCAATTGTCTACCCGTGCCCTCAGACCCGGCCGGTATAGGTATCCCTGAGCCATGCGCGCTTGTCCGCCTCCGCCCGCCCGGTGAAGAGATACCGGTGCCACGCCATCCGTTCGTGGCAGATCACGCCGAGTTCCCAGACGCACGCCGCCGGCGTGTCCTCACCGTCCATCGCGATCCGCGTGAACGGGCTAGGCGATGTGAGTTCCTTGTAATATATCCGCTCCCACAGTTCCTGATGCCCGCGCCAGACACCGGCGATCAGGAAGGCATGCGTGGTGCTGAGGTGGATGAGCGCGAAGTTCAGCCCGTAGGCGGGATCCCAGTCGCCAGCCGCCGCCTCGGTGATCACCGCCCGCGCCTCCGCGTCCATCGTTGCGGGGATCACCACCCCCTCGCGGTGGACGTGATACCACTTGAAGACCGCGCCCGGCAGCACGAGCGCTTCTCTCGGCTCGGCGACGCGCCATTCGTGCGTATACGCCATCGGGACATTGCCGAGACTGCTGAGGAGTGAAACGGTTGCATTCGCGGTCATGATCGTCGCCTCCATGCCCTAATTTGCTTGCTGCCGTGTGAACGTCATGATCCAGTTCGTCTCCCACGTCTCGCCGTGATCCTCGGAGAATGCTTGCTCCCACCGCGCGGTATCGGCGGTGATGTCCGACCAGCGCAACCGGGCGAGCACCGGCTTGCCCTCATGTTGGTCGTCGCCGTAAAACTCGCCCACGCCATTGACAAAACTTCCCATCACGGGTGGAAACAACGCGCAACGCACGTTGTCCATCCAGTAGATGCTCCATTGCCCGGTCGCGGGATTAAACAAGCGAAGCGAAGCGCCTTCGAAGCCCTCCCTCCCGGGCCACGTCGGCCGGAAGTCGTCTACGTTGCCTATGCCGCCCAGGATTGGGAGGCACTCTCCGACGGCCTCGAACCGCTCCCACTCATCCGAGCCGGACAGGCGCGATTTCAGGCGCTCGTTGACGATATGCCACGAACCGAACAAAAAATCGAAGTCGAGGGTGCCGACATGGTCATCCGAAACAGTCATCAGGTTCTCCTCTCCAGAGATCGCCCCGTCCCAGTATTGTCCAATCATGGTGAGTATGGCACGCTATGCGGAAAGATTCGATCCTCAATTCCGTGGAGAGTGCGATGTATCATCCGACGACCCGCGTGCTGACTGTGCTCGAAATCCTCCAGGCGCGCGGCGGTGCAAGCGGCGCCGACCTCGCGACGCGCCTGGAGGTAGACACTCGGACGATTCGCAACTACATCACGATGCTCCGAGAGATGGGTATTCCGGTCGAGGCGCAATCGGGGCGGCACGGCGGCTATCGGTTGCGCCCCGGCTTCCGGCTGCCGCCCTTGATGCTGGACAACGACGAGGCGCTCGCGGTGACACTCGGCCTCCTGTTCGCGCGCCGCTCCGGGCTGATGGGTGCGGCGCCCGCGACTGAGGGAGCGTTGGCGAAGATCGAACGCGTGTTGCCGGAGGCGCTCCGCGCGCAGGTCCGTGCCCTGGCAGAAATCCTCGTGCTCGACCGACCGACGCCACGATCGCCCGACAGACCGCGCCCGCCGATCCCATCGCCGACCACATTGCTCGCGCTCGCCACCGCCGCCATCGAACAACGGCGATTGACACTGACCTACCATGGCTGGGAAGGTGCGACGACGATCCGCTCGTTCGACCCATACGCTGTGGTCTATCTGACGAATGCGGCCTGGTACACCGTCGGATACTGCCATCTGCGGGGGGGCGTGCGCGTGTTCCGCCTCGATCGTGTGATGCTGGTGAAGCCGGAGGGAACATCGTTCGTTCGTCCCACCGACTTTGATTGCCTCGCCTACGTGCAACGGTCGCTCGCACTGCTCCCGGTGCGCTGGTCGGCGGAGATCGTGCTCGACACGTCGCTCGCGGAAGCCCAGCGGTGGGTCGCGCCGCTGTTCGCGGTGGTGACGGAGGAGAACGGAGAAGTGATCCTCCGCTGCACCGCGACCGATATTGACTGGCTCGCCCATGCCTTCATCGGCCTGCCATTCGCCTTCCGCGTGCGTACGCCACCTGAGTTGCTCGATGCAATGGGAAGACTGCATGTGCGGATCGGACGCGCTATCGCGGACTCTTCATCGCCAAAGACCGTGAATGGTGACGCATAGAGCCATCTAGTGTCTCGCCGTGCAGGGTATCGCGCTAGCGGTGTTCCGTCGCCAGTCGCAGGCCGAACGCGATCAGCACGCAGGCGGTCAGGCGATCCATCGCGGCTTTGATCCGCGGGCGACACAGCAGATCGCCCGCTTTGCTCGCAAACGTCGCGTATCCTGTCAGCCACGCCACCGTCATCGCAGTGAAGAGGACGCCGAGCAGCAGCGATTTTCCCAGCACGGAATCCGTCGGCGCGATGAACTGCGGCAGGAAGCTGGTGAAGAAGATCGCGATCTTCGGATTGAACAGATTGCTGAGCAGCCCCTGCCGGAAGGCACGTTGTGCAGAGAGGGGAGGAAGCGGAGCGTGGGCAACCCGCGTGGCGCGGGAATCACGCTCCGCCTCGCTGCTACCGTGGAAGGAGAGCCAGAGGGCTTGGAGACCGAGAAAGATGAGATAGCCGGCGCCGAGAAGCTTCAGCACGGTGAAGGCGGTCGCCGACGCGCGGAGGATACCCGCGACGCCGAGGGCTGCGGCGATCGTCCAGACCAGCAAGCCGGCGTTGACGCCAAACGCGGTGACGATTGCGGTGTTTCGTCCGTGGCGGAGGGCATTCTTTGTCACCAGCGCCATATCCACACCGGGGGTAATGATCAGGATCGCGGCGATCCCGAGAAAGGCAAGCAGTCGGTGATCCATCCGTTCAGCCTCCAACCGCACCGAGCTAGCATTCCACGTCCTTGCCCTCGGAGCCGAAGATGGCGAGGCGGGCTTCCTGCGAGGTCCAAATGGCGTTGCGGCCGGTGTAGTGGAATTGGACGGCGCGACGGCGCTGGTTCGTGCGGTTCGCCGGGGTGCCGTGATGGATCAGCCCATCGAAGAGCAGCACGCCGCCCGGTTCGAGTGGTGCCATCACGTCGCGCGCGGTCTGCACGTCGTTGTCGCAGATTTGCCAATCCCGCCGGGCGAAATGGACGACCGGCCCTTCTTTGTGCGAGCCGGGGATGACGTGCATGCAGCCATTCTCCGGCGTCGCGGAGTCGAGCGCGATCCAGACGCCGACGACGGGATTGTTAATATCCATGTCGAAGAACGCCTTGTCCTGATGCCACGGCTTCTCGCGCCCGCCGCCCGGCGGCTTGAGCAGCGCCATATCCTGGAACTTCTTTGGCTCGTCGTTGACCAGTTTGCGGACAATCGCCATCAGCGCCGGGTGATTGGCGATCGCATCGAGGCGCGCGTCGTACGGCGTGAAGGCCATCAGTTTACGGACGTAATCCTGTTTGTCTTCGCGTGAAATTGTATCCAATCGGTCTCGCGCCCACGCCTCGAATTGGATACCGTCGAACTCCGGCGCCTTACCATCAATCAAGTCGAGCAGCCCTTCCAGCGCGGCGGCGGTTTCCTGGGGCGTGAAGGCATGATGGATGACAAGATAGCCCTGTTCACGGAAGCGGTCGAGGGCGGCGTCCGTCACGCCCGCGAACCCCTCGACGCCCTCGGCGACGGTCTCGAAGCGGTAGAGATCGGCGGGGTATTCCTCCACCTTGCCATCATCGAACGTCGCGACATTGTGCATGTGATCCACGACCATCAGCGCTCGCCCCGCTTTCTACTCCTGCATCCGCGCTTCAACCCAACCGACGATACGGCTGTTATCGCACATTTCGCGGTGCATCGCCAGCAGCCGATAGCCAGTGACTCCGATAGCCTCTGGCGAAGATTGATCGTTAGACTGTGATATGATTACGTATCTATTTCGGTAAGGAGGAGGCGATGAACTCGATCGGTGTAGGGCTTATATTGACGGTCATCCTGTTCGTCCTACTCGCAGTCGCGTACCGGTTCGCCGTCCGCCGCGCTGAGAAGACCGGCATCGGCGGTGCTCAAGGTTTCACCACTGGGGCGATCATCGCCAACCAGAGTATGTTTTTCCTGCGGGGGCGCGATCCAAAGGTGGGCACGCAAGCAGACGAGGCGGAATTGCCACCGCTGCCGACGCAGCCGCAGAGGGATCAACGGGAATCGTAGATCCTGCACTTCGGCTCAACGTACTCATCGCATCGGTTCGCTTTGTAAGGAAGGGCGTGGTGGGTCGTGTTATCACTAATCCTATGTATGGGAATCTCCCGCGGCGGATGAGAGGAGTAGCGCGATGGATGAAGGCATCCCGATTCAGTTCATCCCACCGGAAGCGCTCGAAGGGACGCAAGGCGTCGTCTGGCTGGCGCAAGATGGGCGGCGCACAACAACCCAGATCGCAACCAATGTCCGCTACACCCTGCACATGACGCCGAACCGTAAGAACATGCTCGGTCACAGCGTCATCCTGCCGCCGTCATGGACGGGCACGCTGGAAGTCTCGCGGAAAGATTCGTTTCTCCAACTGAATACCGAGATCGTCCTCGCGATGGACGACGGGCGGCAAGTCTCCGGCTACATCCGCCGACTGAAGGGCATCCGCACCCAGCGCGCCGACGTGACCATCAATGGCTGGCTGGAGGAGTGGAGATAAACGAAAGACTGACGGACTGAGCGATAAGGGGAAGCGTCGCATGGAGTTTCAGGACATGCAGCAACGGGCGATGGAGGTTCGTCAGCGATATGCCGCGCTGGAACAAACGAAGTTCGGTCGCTCGTGGACGGGGGAAGAGATCGCGATGGGCTTCGTCGGCGATGTCGGCGACTTGATGAAACTGGTGATGGCGCAGCACGGCATACGCGATATTCCCGACGCGAAACAAAAACTCGGACATGAACTCGCGGATTGTCTTTGGGCGGTGATTGTCCTGGCGGACGTCTACGGCGTTGATCTTGAGCGGGCGTTTCTGACGACGATGGACGATCTCGAAACGCACATCGCGTCGCAGAGATGAAACAGGAAAACCCCTTCCCGCAAAGGGAATCTACACAGCGACGGGAATATGCACATCCACCGTGATTGCACGACTCGTGGCTGGCGAGATGGGATCGCCTGCCTCCGCCATGCCCTCTAGATGGAAAGGAATCGCTTCGCGGATCAACTGCTCGACCTCTTCGTAGGTATCGCCCGCCGCGATGCAGCCGGACAGGTCCGGCACATAGGCACTGTATCCGCTCTGGTCATCGCCTTCGATAATCGCGATGTACTGCATGACTGACCTCCTTATTTCCAACCGGCTTTGCGCTGAATATCCGCCAGTGTACCGGGCTTCAAATCTCCCGATTCCTTGCCTGCCACCGTGACGACGTTTGGGTTCCCGACTTTGCGGTACTGGCGATGGCTACCCTTCTGTCGGACGATTTTCCAATCTTCGTCTTCCAGCCGCTTGATGACCTCCCGAATCTTCATTTCGTATTCCTCAGTTTACCATCCCCGATCACCACATGCATTATTCCACTCCCGTCACGCGCAGCGCCGTCCGCACGATTCCCGCGTCAATACCGAAGCGCGTTGCAACCGCATCTGCGTAATCGCCCGCGAGCGGTTGATCGGCGCGCCCGCCGTAGACGAACGATTCCATCAGCGGCGGGACGATGCCATTGAAGCGCCAGATTTCCTCCCCGATCACCTTCGTGAGAATGACGCGGTCGTTGAAGTAGCCGGTCGGCGCGTAGTCGGCGGTCGTCGCGGCGCGGTAGGTGGCATCGGGGATGGGGCGGTCGAAGAGCGTGAAGCAGTTCGGATGCGGATGCGGGGCGCGCTCGACTTGATAGCGGCCTGGCCCATCGGGGCGTACCGTGTAGGTGTGGAACGGCGTGCGGCGCGGTTCGGCGGACGCCGGGCCGAACGGGAGCGGCAAGTAGATCGGCATGCCGACATCCACCAGCCAACTCTGACCATCGAGAAGAATGACAATCGCGGTGTGGCAGCCGACTTGCTCGCCCATGCTGTTGATCGTCAGATAACCCTCGTAGCCGAGCGCGCGCAAGAGGCTGAAGAAGGCGTCGTTGCTCTCGAAACATGTCCCGCCCGTGCCCTGTTGGAGCGTCTGCCGCCAGAATTCGGTCGGCCAGCGCGGACAATCGGCGATTGCCGCCGTCTCTGCCCGGCGCGCAATGCGGGACGCGCTCTCCCACGGCACCGCGCGCGTGTACGCGGTCACGAGTTCGTCCAGCAGGTCGGTCGTGAGCGCGGCGGGCGCGACGCTGAGGTGTGCGAGCACTTCCTGCGTTAATGCAGCATCAAGCGGTGGCGTCGTCATCGGGCGCATCAACTCCTGTTCAGTCACAGCGAGATCGCAATTGTGTCGCTATTTTCGCATCAATGTCCGTCATTCGTCGCGCCTTATGGCGTGTATCCTGCGAGAATTACTCTGGCACGGTTCTTGGCATGAAAAGAGCGAACAAATGATCGGCTTCGCGGAGCATGATTGAGAGGAGACGATAGATGGCAAAGGCGAAAGAGACGGCTGGACAGACGAACCGGACCGCGCGCCGGGATGCGCCTGCGGATGATGGGCGAAGCGACGATCTGCGCGATTCGCCGATGATGGCGCGTCTGATGGACGCGCTGGAAGAGGGGACGGACATCGGCCATTACGGGCGGCTGGTCTTCGCGATGGTCGCGCGCCACTTCCTCGCTGAGGACGAGATGGTGCGGCTGCTCGGCAACCAGCCCGATCATAACGCGGACGAAGCCCGCGCGCTTTTGCGTCAGGTGGAAGCGAAGGATTACAACCCGCCGAAGCGCGACCGTATCCTCGAATGGCAAGCGCAGCAGGACTTCCCGATCTGCCCGACGCCGGACGATCCGACCAGTTGCAATGTCTACAGCGAACTGCGCTTCCCGGATGGCATCTATGATAACATCGCGGACTTCTACGTCCAGCAGGAGCAGCAAAGCGAGACGACGCATTAATCCCGGTAGCGCAGGCTTTCCAGCCTGCGTCCCTTCGCCGCTTTTGCAGGCTGGAAAGCCTGCGCTACCCTTCTCGTTTTATGCGGCGTTCGCTCGCTCTTCAATCGGTGCGGGTTGCTCGCGCAAGGTGCGGATGGGCGAACAGAACACCCAGGTGACGGCAAAAAGCCCGCCGACCGCGCCGATTATCAATGTTGGTCGCAGCCCGAAGACCGCGCCGAGCGTCCCGCCCGCCAATGAGCCGATGGTTAGCGCGCCTGTGCTGACGAAGCGGGAGGTTGCATTGACGCGCCCGAGCAGATGATCCGGCGTGATCGTCTGCCGGAGGCTGACATTATTGATGTTGAAGAGCGTGCCGCCGAATCCACGCGCGAATTGGGCGATCATCAAACAGAGCACGATTACGACCAATGGGCCGCCCGCAAGCGGAATAAGCAGGCCGCAGACCGCCATGACGATCAGCCCCGCGCCGATTGTCGGCCCAATACCGAAGCGGCGCGTGATCGGTCGGGTCAGAAACGCGCCGCAGAGATAGCCGAGATTGCCGACGGCAAAGGTCAGGCCGAGCAAACCCGCGCCGATGCCAATGCGAAGTGCATAGAGCACGTAGACGGCGAACAGCATACCGCCGAACATATTGACCGTGCCCGCGCTGCCCATCGTGGCGCGCAGGATCGGGTCCTCCATCACCGCGCGCAATCCCTCGCCGATCTCCGCCCAGATGCGCCGCTGCGTCGCGGATCGCGCGGGCGGTGGCTCCGGCGTGCGAATCAGGCTAAGGAAGAGGACGGAGACGAGAAAAGAGAGCGCGTCGGCTGCAATGGCGATCGGCGCCGTGACGAGTTGCACGAGCGCGCCCGCCACGCTCGGCCCCGCAATCTGCGCCGCTGAGCGGGTCGTTTCCAACTTGCTGTTGCCGTCCACGAGATGCATCCGTCCGACAACGGCGGGGAGGAACGATGTATACGCTACCTCGAAAAAGACTGTCAAAATGCCAACGAGAAAGGCGATGACATAGAGATCAACGAGCGCGAGCGTATCGAGCAGCGCTAGTATCGGGATAAGCGCTAGCAGGGCGAAGCGCGCGACATCCGCGATCATCAGGATCGGGCGGCGGCGCAGACGATCCACCCAGACGCCGGCAAACAGCCCGAAAAGCAGGAATGGCGCGGTACTCGCCGCCGCGAGGAAGCCCATGTTCGCCGCGCTCGCGTGCAGGATCAGCGCGGCGGTGAGCGGTAAGGCGAGCACGGTGATCTGCGATCCGAACTGCGAGACCGACTGCCCAGCCCACAATTTGAGGAAATCAGCGTGCCGCCAGAGGCCGTTCAATCGTTCGCCCATCTATCTACCCCGATTCTGCCGGGCATAGGCGCTTCAACACATATGCATCTGTGGGAGGTGCGACGCAAGTCACAGTGTACGATCAATGTTCATAGTATCACGTCAAGGACTTCACTGGTCTCGTCTCCGATGTTATTCTCCCCTGTATGGTACGATGATATGATTACCTCGGTGAAGGTGATGGCGATGCGGCGAGTGTACCCGAGACGCGGGGACGAGAAGCGGAGGTTTGGGACGAGGTATGCGAGCAGAGATTGAGCGTATCCGCCTCCACGAGCGCGCGCTATCCCCGTTTCCGCAATCGGCGCCGCTATCGCGGGTCGATAGCGATCTGCTGCCGACGCAGCATCGGACATCGCGTTGGTTCGCCGCCATTAAGCACTGGCTGGAGATGCTCGCTATCGTCGTCCTCGCGCTCGCATTGGCGTTGCTCATCGGTAAGGCGGTCGGGACCGCGCGGTATGAAGCGGCGATTCTGCGCTACCCCTTCCAGATTGACGATGCGGAGGGGGTCATTCTCAGTGAGGCGACATTGATCGCCCACGGTACGGACCCGTACGCTGTTCAGCCATCGCCGGCCCACCACTTCTATGCGGGTCCATACACGCCACTCTATACCGTCATCAACACCGCCATGATTAAGATCACGGGGCCGATGTTTGCGGGCGGGCGGGCCGTGCAATTACTGGCGACGCTGGCGGTCGCGGCCTGGCTTGCGTGGGCGATCGGCCGATCGGCGGGCGGGCCTGTTGCCTGGATGGTTGGCGTATGGGCGGCGCTGCTTTTCCTAACCTGGCATCTTGTCGCTCACTGGAGCGTAATGGTTCGCCCGGACATGACGGCGGCCGCTTGCAATCTGGCCGGTGTCGCGCTCCTGCGTCGCTGGTGGAACGCGCCAGGACGGGAAGGGTGGCGCGCCGCACGCTGGCCGCAGGGACGGGCGTTGGGCATGCTTGCCCTTGGCGCAACGTGCTTTGCGCTTGGGTGGTGGACGAAACAAACCTTCGTCGTCGTGCCGCTCGCCTTCATCCTCATGCTCCTGCCGTATCGCCCGAAGGTAGCCGTAACCCTCGCCAGCCTCTACACGACGCTCGTCGGCCTCTCACTCGGCATACTGACGCTCCTGACAGGGGGCGGGTTCATCCAGAAGACCTACTTCTATCAGCTTTCATGGACCTGGCACGCATATCTGTTCCTCGCGCGGCCCTTCACCGCACGGTACGGTTTGCTGCCCGCGCTCGCGCTGCTCGCCGCCATCTGCATCTGCGTGCGTCAGCGGCGGCTGACGTTCGGTGCATGCTGGCTCGCGCTCGCCGCCCTTCAGACGCTCACTGCGGGGACGGATGGAGGCAATCATAACCACTTCGTTGAACTGCTCGCGGCGGCGACCCTGGCGCTTGGACAGGGTGTCGCGGTCCTGGTAGCGTCCGCCATGCGAGGCGAGGAATCCGCCGCCGCAGCCCCCGACCGCAGACACCTCATGCACGCGCGTCGGGCGGTTCCCTTCGGCATCGGGCTGGCCGCGATCCTGCTGCTCACGGGCGTCGCCGTCGGTGAGCAGGAAGGGCGGCGAGGCTGGCTTGCGCGCGACTATCGTCTTCCCACGGTGGCGGAACGCCAGGGATTCGAGCAGGCCGCGTCCGCTGTCGCGAGTACCGTGGGTCCGGCCTATGGCGACAATGTCGGCCTCGGCATCCTCGCGATCACCGATCACGCCGTATCGGTCACGGACCCGTTCACGCTGGCGGCGGAAGTCCGCATGGGGCGCTGGGATGACTCCGCACTCGTTGATGATGTGGCAGCAGGACGCTATCGGCTGATTGCCCTGCGTGGCGATGTGGCCGCAATGGACCCGATGCATCCCCCAGGGGATGTAACGCCGGGGCTGATCCGCGCGATTCGACAACACTACCATCCAGTGGAACGCAACGTCGTCTGGTTGTATGCACCGAACGCGCCTGCACCCGCCTCACACCTCACTCCTTCGTTCGATCCATGACCTGTCGGAGGAAGAAGCCGACGTTTTGCGGGCGTTCGGCGAGGCGGCGCATGAAGTAGGGGTACCAGGCATCGCCGAACGGTGTATAGATGCGCACGGGGAGACCGCGCCGCGCGATCTGCTGGGCGAGGTCTTCGCGCACACCGTAGAGGAATTGCACTTCGTACGGCCGGTCGAACTGCGCGGCGATCTGTGCTGCCCCACCGAGCAATACATCGTCGTGCGTGGCGACGGCGGGAGCGCGGCTCCTGGCGAGCAACGGACCGAGCAGCGCGAGGTACGCGCGGCGGATCGGCTCGCGCCCCTGGTAGGCGATCGCTTCCGGCTCCTTGTATGCCCCCTTCACCAGCCGCACGCGGACATCGCGGTCAATCGCCCATTGCAGCAAATCCGGCGCGCGGCGGAGCATCGCCTGGATGACGACGCCGGGATCGCCACCATGCGGGCGCGCCGCCTCGACCAGACGAAGCGTCGCGTCAATCGTGGCGGATTCTTCCATGTCCACACGGAGATGATGGTCGTAGCGCACCGCCTCGGTGCAGAGCGTAATCAGCGATTCTTCCGCGAGCGATTCGCGGACGCTCAGGCCGAGTTGCGAGAGTTTCAGTGAGAAATGCGAACCGCGCGCCGCCACCGCGAAATACGTCTTGTATTCCTCGACCACGCTCCGCACGGCCGCTTCGTCCGCGACCGCCTCGCCGAGGTGATCGTAGGTGACGAGCAGTCCCTTGCGCGCCAGTCGTTCGGCGGTGGCGCGGGCAGCGGCGAAGGTTTCCCCGGCGACGAAGCGCGAGACGAGCGGCTGCGTGAGCGGGGAGGAACGGACGAGTTGCTCCGCGCGGGACGAGCGGGAAGCGGAAATAAAGAGCGGACGAAGGACGGAACCCATCGGGTTTGGCTCCTTTTCTGGCGATGTTACTCCAACAGGCGCCCTCTGCTAGCCGAAGTCACCGCATTTCCCAGTATACTGTACCCTCCGCCGCATGCGTGAAGATGTGCGGATACCGCCATGGGAATCTGTCGGCCATGCGCGCGTCGGCGTGGCTGCGATAAGGAGAGCAATCCGGTGCGCATCGAGAACATTGCCGATTACTCCGATTTCGTTGGAACCGTCGCGCGCTGGCAATGGGGCGAATGGGGCCACCTCGACCCCGATGATTCGCTCGCCACACGGATCACGAGCATCCGCGATCAGACGGACCCCACCCGCATCCCGACTACGTACATCGCTCTGGATGACGACGAACCGCTCGGCACGGCGTCGCTGGTGAAGCACGATATGAGCACGCACCGTGAACTCTCACCCTGGCTCGCCAGCGTCTACGTCATACCCACTGCACGCGGGCGCGGAGTGGCGAGCGCACTCGTGCGGCGCGCCGTCGGGCAGGCAGCGGCGATGAGCATCGCACGGCTCTATCTGTTCACGCCGGATGCGCGGGGATTGTACGAGAAACTCGGCTGGCGGGCGTTCGCGACGGAGCATTTCGAGGGGCATCCCGTTACAATCATGGCGATTGACCTCGTGTTCGGAACCGCCTCCCTATCGAACCAGCAATCGCTGTAGACGCGATGACGCATCGTGTGGCAACGCTGCCCGCCGCCTGGCGGCGCATCGCGGTCTCGTTCGCCGCGTTTATCCTGATCGGCGCGACGGATGGTGCGACGGGCGTTTTGCTCCCCAGTTTGCAGACTGACTATGGCATCGGGAAAGGCGTCGTCAGTTTCATCTTTCTCGCCATCACGAGTGGCTATTTCGTTGCGGCATTCGGGAGCGGCCTATTGGTTGCGTTGTTGGGCCAGCGGCGCTTTCTCATGCTCGGCGCGGCCGCGTTCGCAGCGGGCGCCGTCGCGATCAGTCTGCGACCACCGTTCGCGCTCCTGCTGGCAACAATGCTCGCGTTGGGATTCGGCTTCGCCATCATGGATGCGGGGCTGAATACCTACATCACCGGCCTGCCGGAGAACACGACGCTGCTCAACAACCTGCATGCCTTCTACGGCATCGGTGGGTTCCTCGGCCCGATCATCGCGTCCGGTGTTTTGGCGGCGGGCTTGTCCTGGAACACGGTCTATGGGCTGTGGGGTGCATTCGGCCTCATCCTGCTTGTCGGCTTCGGCCTGCTCTTCGGCGCAGACCCGACGGGTGTGCGGCGCCCGGCCACGCAGATCGCCGGGCGGGGGCTACTCACCGACACGCTCCGCCTCCGGTTGGTCTGGCTAGCGGCGATCTTCCTGCTTTTCTATGTCGGCACGGAGGTGAGCCTCGGCAGTTGGAGTTACAGTTTCCTGACCGAGGTGCGGCATCACGGGAGCCTCGTTTCCGGTTGGTCGGTGAGCGGCTACTGGCTCGGCATCACGCTCGGGCGACTGACGCTGGCCCGGCTCGCCGCGCGCCTCACCATCACGGACGCAGCGCTCATCCGCGCGTGTTTAATTTGCGCGGCAATCGGCGTGCTCATCATCTGGCTCGCGCCGCTGCCTGCGGTCGCGGCGTTCGGCCTCTGGTTGACCGGATACGCGCTCGGGCCGATCTATCCCACCACGATTGCCCTCGTACCCGGTCTCGTGCCCGCGCGTCTCGTGCCGAGCGCGGTGGGTTTCCTCGCCAGCCTCGGCAGCATGGGCGCGGCGCTCTTTCCCTGGCTGGCGGGCAATCTCGCGCAGGCGATCGGCCTCTGGTCGCTCATGCCGTACGCGCTCGGCCTGACTGTCATCATGTCCGGCGTCTGGCTGGGATTGAGCATCTCTGTCCGTGGTCGTCAACCGCACGCGGACACAGCATGAGCATCAACCGATCCATCGCTCCAATGGCGCCGTATCTGAGTATGCAGAAAACGGGGAGCGCGAATTGCGCTCCCCGTCTGTTGCCTGTATGACGTGATTAGCCGACGAAGACCTTGAAGGGATTGCCGGGCGGGTTCATCTCGCCGCCGCCGATGAAGATGTGATCCGTGCTGACCAGGTGGCCATCCCGATACAGGCGGAAAGTGACGCTCTTCGCACCCTGTGCCGCGAACGAAACGCCATCAATGGCGTTGTACGTCTTGAAGCGGAAGTCCAATTTGTTGCCCGACGCGATCGCCGAGTCGTCTTGTTCCTGCTTGATCAGGTTGACGTCGGTGATCGCCGCCTTGTCCTTCTTACTGCCGTGCGCCGTGATCTTGCCGGTGTACTCACTCGGGCCGGGGCCATTGCCGCGATCCGTCGCGCGCAGCTGGAAGTGACTGCCGTCGTACCAAAGGTAGTAGCCGAAATCCTTGTCCTTATCCATCGCCGGCTGGCCGGTGGCAACACTTGCGGCCACACTCGGCGCGGCGCCCGTCTTGCCTGTCTTACCGACCTTCGGGGCGGCCGCGAAGACGGAGCCGGAGAGAAGCATTACCAGAACAAGCGCACCGGTAATGGCAACGAGCAATCGTTTCATGTGTTTCGTCCTCCTATAGCTGATAGTCCCAAGCGGTACGTTCCCGGGAAGCCGCTATCAGTAGCACGGCCACGGGCGAACGAAGATTCGCGAAGTTCGCAACAAAAGTGCAAAATCGTTCTTACGTGCTATAGAGGATAGACAATGGCCCGCGCGGCATGGACACGGCGCTCTTCTCCTGACCGGAAGGCAATCTCGCCCAAGCGGTCGGCCTCTGGGGATTGAATATCTTTGTACGTAGTCGTCAACCGCACAGGCAGATCACCGGAGAGACATCCGGCATGTCACGAGGATGGAGGGGTTATTTGCCTTAATGCGCCTATCTATTTATGATGATTTCGCCGGATCACGGCATGCAGAGACCTCATAAATGACGCGTAGAGGAGCATGAATAATGCGGATCATATCGCTCAACGATGTCCGCAATCAGCGCGAGACGATCCTGGCAATCGCTGAACGACACGGCGCGGCTAATGTGCGTCTGTTCGGGTCAGTGGCCCGGGGTGAAGCGCGCGAAGAGAGCGACATTGATTTCCTCGTCGAGATGCGCGCGCGGCATAGCCCGTGGTTCCCGAGCGGTCTGCGGCTCGATTTGCAGGAACTCCTCGGACGCGACGTGGAAGTCATCACGGAGCGGATGCTGGATGCCGAAATCCGCGCGGACGTACTCCGTGAAGCGATTATCCTATGAATCGCGACGCGCGGAATCTCTGATACATCATCGTCTGTATCGAACGTGTCGAAGAATACACCGCGATAGGCAAAGATGCGCTTGCATCGCAACTGTTGCTCGATGCCATCGAACGAAATCTCGAAAAACTCGCTGATACGGCCAGCCATCTCTCTGAGGAGATACGAAGTGCGGCACCGCATATCGCATGGCGGGCCGTGAGCGATTTCCGCAATATTCTCGCGCATCAGTACCACGGAATTGATTACGAGGTCGTCTGGAGTGTCATCGGCAATGATCTGCCTCCGCTCAAATCATTCGCACGAACAATGCTCACGGCGTCTGACATCCGGACGTAACTCGGTTCAGCACGCAGGAATCATGGTGGTGGGGGGGGGGGGGGGGGGGGGGGGGGGGGGGGGGGGGGGGAGGGGAGGGAAAAGGAAGGAAAACAAAAACGCGACT
>JBPCPB010000217.1:0-12914 GCA_050999735.1 Thermomicrobiales bacterium
TACGCTACGGTCGTCGCATCGATAGACGTAACGAGTAGTGTGTGGGGACCTATCAATCTGGCGCGTACCACAGATTGATAGGTCTCTACGCTCTACCCCTCGCGTCGCTCGGCGTCGCGGCCGCAAAGGTGTGGGGTGATGTCGAGTGGTGGCCATGAGCCATCGGTGGGTTATTGGCACCGACCTGCCATGGGGTACAGCAGCGTCCATCCATGCAGCCCCGTCCGCTCTATCTCAGTAGCCCTCGTCGGTCATGCGCACCTTGCCACGGAAGAGGCGATAAATCAGCAGGAAGTAGATCGCCGCGAGCACCATCCCGATGCTCCACCACGCGAGACCGACCAGTAGTCCGTAGCGCGGCGCGGCCGCGTTGTGGATCGTCAGGCTGTGCGCGGGATCCACGGCGGGCAGGACGTTCGGATAGAGCCCGAAGGCGGTGCTTGCCAGCATCCCGACGAGATAGGCGCCCGACGCGAGGAACCCAGCGCCGTCCCGCTGCGTGCGGCCCAACCAGCCGACCGCGACGAGGCCGCCAAGCGCGGCTGCCGGGAAGATGAATCCCCAGGGATGATCGGTGAAGCGCGCGAACAACGTGGGCCGCAGCGTGAAGGTCGCCAGCGTCCCCGTCGCCGTCAACACCACCGTCGCGATCCACGCCGTCCGCACGATGCGCCGACACCGGTCATGCAGCGCCCCCTCGGTCTTCAGGGCGATCCAGTGCGCCCCGTGCAGCACGAGCGCCGCGAGCGCCAACAGGCCGATCAGCACGGTGTACCAATCGAGGATACCCGGCACCGGGCTGCGCGGGTCGAAGGTGGTCCACAAGGGCGCGAAGAAGTAGCCGCTCGCGTCCAGCGGTACGCCCCGCACGACGTTGCCGAGCGCCGCCCCGAAGAAGAACGCCAACAGCGCGCTGCCGAGGAAGAAGAGTCCGTCCCAGAAGGTCGCCCAGAGGGGATTGTCGCCGTGCGCGCGCAGCTCAATCGCCAGCCCCCGCAGCATCAGCAGCCACAAGACGATCGTCAGTGGTAGGTAGAAACCGCTGAAACTGGAGGCGTAGAGCAGCGGGAAGGTGAAGAAGAGGGTCCCGCCCGTCGCGATCAGCCAGACCTCATCGCCGTCCCAGACCGGCCCGATCGCCCGCAGGATCATCCGTCGCTCCGCGTCGTCCCGCGCGGCGACGAGGTGAATGGCGCCGGCGCCGAGATCGAAGCCGTCCAGGAGGACGTACATCGTCAGCATGAAGCCGAGCAGGATGAACCACACCGTCGCCATCGCGTCCCCCTTTCTCGCCCCTAGTCGGCCACGCCCTGCGCGGTTCGCGCCGACTGCGGACCGACCGCCGGGCCGTGCGCCACCGCCTGGACCATCAGCACGACATACAGCAGCCCCATCACCAGATAGATCCCCATGAACCCGACCAGGGTAAAGAGGACGTTGCCCGAAGAGACGGTGGACGAGGAGCCATCGGCCGTGCGCAGGAGGCCGTAGATGATCCAGGGTTGGCGGCCCAACTCCGTCACCATCCAGCCCGCGCTATTGGCGATGAACGGGAAGGGAATGGCGAGCATCAGCGTCCAAAGCATCCAGCGCGCCGTGAAGAGTTTCCGCCGCCAGAGGAGGAAAACGGCGACGACCATGATCGCGATGAAGATCGTCCCGAGCCCGACCATGATGTGGTAGGCGTAGTAGAGGAGCGGCACGTCGTCCGGCTGCTGGTCCGCCGGGACGACGTCCAAACCCTGGACTTCGGCGCCCCAGCGGCGGTAGGTGAGGAAGCTGAGCGCTTTGGGGACGATGATCGCGTTGTCGATCCGTTTCTGTTCCACGTCCGGCTGGCCGATGAGGACGATACCCGCGCCCTTCTGCGTCTCGAACAGCCCCTCCATCCCGGCGAGCTTCACGGGCTGCGCCGCCGTCACCTGGCTTCCCTCCAGGTCGCCGCTCGGGTAGAGCTGGAAGAGACTGGCGACCAGCCCGACGATCACACCCAGCGTGACGAAGATGTGGGCGTACCGCGCGTGCTGCCCCAGGAGGAGATAGTAGGCGCCGAGGCCCGCCATCGTGAACGCGCCGGTGACGACGGCGCCGCTCATCGTGTGGAGGTACTGCGGCGTGATCCAGGAGTTGAAGAGGATCGCCCAATAGTCGGTGATGCGCACCCCGCCGCCCGCCCGCGGCGCGTACCCCACGGGGTGCTGCATCCAGGCATTGCTGGCGATGATAAAGAAGCCGGACGCCCAGGTGCCGAGGAAGACCATCAGCGCGGAAAACCAATGCACCCGCTGCCCGAAGCGACGCTCCCCGAAGACGAGCAGGCCGACGAAGGCGGACTCGAGGAAGAAGGCGAAGGCGCCCTCCATCGCCAGGGTCTGGGCGATCACATTCCCCGCGTAGGCGGAGAAGCGCGCCCAGTTGGTGCCGAACTGGAACTCCATCGGGATGCCGGTGACCACGCCGATGACGAAGGTGACGGCGAAGATCTTCGTCCAGAAGCGAGTGGCGTCGTTGTAGGCTTCGTCCTTGGTGCGCAGGGCGAGCGTCTTGAGGATGGCGATGAGCAGGGCGAGCCCCATCGTCAGTTGGGGGAAGAGGTAGTGGTAGGTAAGCGTGAAGGCGAACTGGAACCGCGAGAGCAGCGTCGCATTATCCACCGATCCCTCCTTCGCTCCCGTCTCCTCTGCGCCCGTCGTGTGGCGACGATACACCCGCGCGGCGGGTGCCGCAAGGATGGAGCCAATGCCATACGATTATCGCCTCGCTGGCCGGGAAGACGACCAATTGGGGAGATCAGCACAGCGGTGCGGCATCGCTCCGGGGGATGATATCGCCACCCCGCGCCCACGCGAACGGCATTGAGCGACGCGGTGGATACCACGCCTGATCCGCACCGTGCCGCTTCTCCCACTCGGTCCGGCCCCAGGCGAGCTAGGGTGCGACCGGCGCGATCCGCTCGCCGCGTGCATGGGCCTCTCCCTGCTCCGCATCGGTCGGCACATGCCTGCCATCCGCTCCGGTGACGATCGTCGCACCATAGGACGCGGATGGGTCTTCCAGGATCGGCGGGCGCTGGCCGGGCGTCACGACGAGCATCCCGAAATGCATCAGCATCGTGAGGATCGCGTGCAGCGCCTGCTCGTTCCCACTGTGCGGCGTCGCGGAGCTCGTGAAGGCCGCCAGTTTAGCCCTCCGACACGGATGCCACTGCCGCGCCTCCGCCTTCGTTGGCTGCGCCGGTACCGGCGCGGACAATCACCACCGGGCAGGGTGCGCTCGTCAGCACCCCCTCCACCGTGCTGCCGAGCGCCCAGCGCAGGACGCCGCCTCGGCCGTGGCTCGCCATCACGGCGATTGGCGTCGGGTGCGCCGTCAGATAGTCGATGATACGTTCTTCGGGTGGACGTTCACCGCTTTGGCGCCACACCGTCCGCACAGCGAGGCGCGGCCTCCGTATCCGCGCGGCGATACATGCGAGGTATTCTTGGGTCGCCGCTTCGCCCGCACGCTCCAGATCTTCGATCGGCAGCGGGGAGACAGCAGCGGTCGCCTCATACGCGGGATAGACGACGCGCGGCAGAACGCGCAGGAGCGTGAGCGGCACCGCCAACGATTCGGCGAGATGCGCGCCGACCGGAAGCGCCGCCTCCGCGAGCGGCGAGCCATCGAGGGTGACGGTCACTTCCCCAATTGCCCCGGTCACTTCCGCCGCCCCGCGTTCCTGCGCGCGCACGAGCATCACGGGCACCGTCGCGTGCCGCAGAACGTGCTGGGCGATGCTGCCGAGGCGGAGGCGCTCCCATCCCGTCCGGCCGTGCGTGCTCATGACAATCAGCGTCCGCGCGTCGTCCGCCGCGCAGTCGATGATCGCCGCCGCAGGATCGCCATGCCGGACGGTGATCGCGGCGGTGAGACCACGGGCGCGCACAGTCGCCGCCATGCTCCGCAGGTAGGCGGTGGTCGTCGCCATAGTCCGCTCATCGGCCTCACGCCGGGCGACACGCGGCATGCCGACATCGCGGCTCCCCGGCGGAGCGACGACGCCAAGCAGCGTAATGTCGGCGGCACGGGCCTGTGCGAGGGCCATCGCGTACGGCAGTGCCTGCGCCGCAATGCGCGAACCATCGAGGGGAACCAGAATCGACTGGAACATGCCGTCCTCCTTTGTCATTGCACCGAACATGCGGTACTCCTGCTGTCAGTATCGGTGCCGGACCATGGCAAAGGCGTCATGGGATGCCGACGTGCGTGACAAAACCGTGTCAGTTCTTGATCGGCAGCAGTCGTTTTCGGCCTTGTGGGAGAGAGCCGATGTGTTACCGTACTCCCGGTATCATCGCGACGGGCGGAGGAACGACCGTGATGCAGGGGAATGAAGCGCACCAACTCCTCGACCAACTCGACGCGCTCGACGAGATCATTCTCTCCATCGCGTCCGAGTTGGACCTCGACGCGGTCCTGCAGCGCATCGTGGACCGCGCGCGCCTGCTCGTCGGCGCGCGGTACTGCGCCCTCGGCATCGTCGGCCCCGACGGCCTCCTCTCGGACTTCATCACGGCCGGTATCTCGGCGAGCGAACGAGCGGCGATCGGCGACCCGCCCCGCGGCCACGGCATTCTCGGTGTATTGGTGCGCGAGCAGCAATCGCTGCGGATGCGCGACATGCGTGCCGACCCGCGCTCGGTCGGCTTCCCGCCCAACCACCCGCCGATGGTCTCTTTTCTCGGTGTGCCGATCCGCATCGGCGACGACGCCGTCGGCAACCTCTATCTCACTGAGAAGGAGGGTGCGGACGAGTTCACCATCGAGGACCAGCGACTCGCCGAGCGGTTGGCACGGCACGCGGCGATCGCGGTGACGAATGCGCGGCGATTCACACAGAGTGAGGCGCAACGCCGGCAGCTGCAGACAATCATCGATTCCTTGCCGGAGGCGGTAACGATTCGGGAGGCGCCAAGTGGACGCCTGCTGATGGCAAATGGTCTCGCCCATAACCTGCTCGGCCACGCGACGCTGCCGAAAGGCGGCTTCGCGGAGCCGGCGACCGGTTTCCGCCCCGAACGGCCCACCGGCCAGCCGCTCGCAGTGCGGGACACGCCGACCGCTCGCGCCCTCCTCAAAGGCGACGGGAGCATCGACGAGGAGATTATCATCCACGACCGGGAAGACAGGCCGACCCATGTCGCAGTGAGCGCGATCCCCGTGCGTGACCACAACGGCGCAGTCACCGCCGTCGTCAGCCTCTTCCGCGATGTGACGAAGGCGCGCGAGGCGGAGCAGATGAAGGACGACTTCCTCTCCCTGATCTCGCACGAGCTGCGCACGCCACTGACGACGATCCAAGGCGCGGCGCAGATCCTCCTCGCGCAGGGAGATGAGTTGCCGCGCGAGGCGCGCGATGCCCTCAGGATGGATCTCATCAGCGAGAGCGAGCGCCTCTCCCGCATGCTCAAGAACATGCTCGCCCTCTCTGCGTACCAGGCGGGGCGGCTCCATGTCGAGCGCGATCCCTTCCTCATCCAGCCGCTCCTCAAGCAAGTCGCGCGGGAGGTACAAGCGCGCTATCCGGCACACATGGTCGCGGTGGACGTGCCGCAGCACCTCCCGCCCGCCGAGGGGGACGAGGAGTTGATCATCCAAGCGGTGCGCAACCTCGCGGAGAACGCGGCAAAATACTCCCCGAACGGTGGCACGATCACGCTGAGTGCGGTGGCAAATGGACGCATGACCGTTTCGGTACAGGATGAGGGACCGGGGGTACCCGTCGAGGAGCAGGGGCGCATCTTCCAGCGGTTCCATCGCGCAAGCACAGGAACACAGGGGATGGGGCTCGGCCTCTATCTCTGCCAGCGGCTCGTCGAGGCGCATGGCGGGCGGCTCTGGGTGGAGAGCGCACCGGAAGCGGGTGCCACATTCCGGTTCACGCTGCCGATCGTCGGCAGGGAAGAAGGGGACGAGTGATCAAGAAACTGACGGTGCTCGTTGTGGACGACGAGCCGCCGATTGTCCGGCTCGTCCAGCTGCATCTCGAAGCGAATGGCATGCGCGTCCGCACCGCGCACACTGGGCAGGATGCCCTCGTGGCGCTGGCGGACGAGCCGATTGATCTCATCGTGCTCGATGTCACGATGCCGGGGATGGACGGCTTCGAGACGCTTCGTCACATCCGTGCGGAATCCAACGTACCGGTGATTATGCTAACGGCGCGCACGCTCGACATGGACAAGCTGCGCGGCCTGACGAGCGGCGCCGACGACTACATGACCAAGCCCTTCAATCCGGATGAACTGGCGGCGCGGATTGCGGCAGTGCTCCGGCGGACGAGCGGGCAGCGCATGGGCACGGCGGGCCAGTTACGCTATGGCGATGTGGAGATTGACCTTGCGCAGCGGCGCGTCATGCGGGGTGATGCAGAGGTCCACTTCTCGCGTACCGAGTGGGAACTCCTGACGGAATTGGCGAACAACCCCGGCAAGGTACTCATGCACGGCGAGTTGCTGACCCGCATCTGGGGCAGCGAGTTCCGCGACGAGTCTCAATATCTGCGGACATGGGTGAGTCGCTTGCGCAACAAACTGGGCGATGCGGTGCCGATCACGACCTTTCCCGGCATGGGCTACCGCCTCGAACCGCCCGCATAGGGTCGCGGCAAAGGGACTTCTTGATTCGCGGGGAGTCCCTTCGCTGCATGTCGCGGGTGACAGTTAACTGCCCACCCTGAGTTCGCCGCGCGGCACCTGCCCGCGTCGGGCGATCAGGCCGGGCTTCCATGGCGCGCCGAGCACCGGCAGGATGAAGCGGTCCGCGCCCCAGTAGCCCGCCACCTGCCACCCCAGCATCAGCAGGATCGCCAGCGTGAAGAGCACCGGGTTCGTGCTCGCCGACCCCGCCAGCAGGAACGACATGTTCATCAGCGCTCCGAAGAAGGCCGCGATCCCCACCAGCCCCCCGACGATCAGGCCGATGCCGATCAGCAGTTCGCCCAGGCAGATCAGCTTCGCGAACCAGGTGTACCACTGGTGGTCGAGCATGTACTGGATGAAGGAACGGTACCAGTCATAGGAGATCGCCGGCTTGCCCGTCTTCGGGATGGCCGCCGAGCTCGTCCAGAAGCCTTTCAGCGCGCTGCCGTTCGACAGCCAGGAGGGCGAGCCGGTGATCTTCTCCCAAGCCGCCGTCAGCCAGGCGATGCCGACGTAGAGGCGCGCCGCCAGCCAGAGCGGCGCCGAGCGGGTGTCGTGGAAGAGGAAGCGGGCGATCGTCGGCTCCGGCACCGCCGTCTCGAACGCGTCGGCGTCAATGCGCCGCTCGGCGAAGCGGTCATAGAGCCAGGTGCTGAGCGCGCCGAAGACGACGAACAGGCCCAAGATGGCGAGGAGCACATGCAGGCTCCCGGAGAGCGCGCCCCAGTCCGCACCGATCTCATGGATGATGAAGCCGACGGCGATGATCGCCGCGAAGAGAACATCGCGACCACGCATACGAGACATTCAGACTCCCCTTTCTCTACGGCGCCATAACACACGCATTTGTTGCTCTCCGCACACTGATCGCGGCACAGACACCAGACCTCCTCCGTTGCCGCCGGGCCGTCTGCGCTATGTTCAGAATAGCCGCGACCGCATCAGAAAGGCGTCACAGCCGTCGCCGCGCGGTGTCAAAGCCGTGACAATCGTGATGTCGTCTTGCGCGTATGCATCACTGCATGGCGGTCGGCGACCCGTGCGCGGCCGCGTACGCGTCAATGGCCACGCAGAGTCGGTCGAACGCCAGCGTCGGGCGTCCGCTCTCCCGCAGCAGTGCGCGGACCTCGGCCGCCAGCGCACTCGCCTCGTCCCATGCCGTCCGCGCGTGCAGCGCGAAGTAGTATTCGCCGCGCGGCGAGGCGAAGAGCCGCCGCCAGTATGTGACCGTGATGTGGTTCGGTATCCAGCCGAAGATCGCGCGCAGGTTGGCCGGTGGCGGCGGCAACCCGAGGGCGTCCAGCGCCCCGAACCCCTCGCGCACGCCGCGCGTGAACAGCGGGACGCCATCGGGCATCCGGGCGAGACGCTCATTATCGCCCCCGGCCAGGTACAATGCCCCGCTCACCGCCGTCACGAACATCGCGTGGGTCTTGAGCCAGGCGTCCATCTTCCGGCTGATCGCCACGCGGAATCCTGCGGCTCGAAGTACATCGGCGATCCCGCGCAGGCGCGGCGAGGGCCTATCGTCGAGTTCGCCGAGCGTGGTCGGCTGCTGGGGGATGAGGGCGTACCGCACCACTGGACCTTCGCGCGCCCCGCTCGCGCCGGGGAAGCCGAGCAGGACGCGCTCGCGCCCGACCGCGTCGACGAGCTCATCCGAGCCGCCCGCGTGGTTGTGCATGAAGAGCATCGTCGGGATGCGCTCGGCGGCGGCGAGCACGGGGAGGATTGCCCCCACCTGCTCGCGGCGCACCGGGACCATCGCGAGGTCGTACGCGTCGGCGGGGTCGAGGCGCTCGACGACGGTGACGGGCGTCACCGTGCGCCGCCCGCTGACGATGTCCTCGAGGATGATGCCGTGGTCGCGCAAGTCGCGGAGTCGCTGCCCGCGCGCGAGGAGCGCGACATCATGGCCGTGCTCGCGCAGCCGTGCCGCATAAAGCGAGCCCTGCACCCCGGCGCCGTAGACGAGAACATGCATGACGAATCCCCCGTTGCGCGCTGTGCTCCCCGCGTAACTTCCCGCCCCTCTCGCAAAAGAGAAGCGGGGGCTACGGTTGAACCGAGGAACTACTGCACGATCAGGGCGGTGACCATGCCGAACATACCCATCTCTCCCTCCGCGTGGGAGAGGATATGGCAGTGCCAGGCCCACGCCCCCACCTCGGTGCAATCAACGATCGCCTCGATCCGTTGACCGGGCGCGACATTGACGGTGTCGCACTTGTACGGCGTATTCAGGTAGCCATCCTGCCCGATGATCGTCATCGGCATGCCATGCAGGTGCATCGGGTGGATCATCAACCCTTCGTTCATGTACCGGATCAGGAGCCGCGTCCCCTGTTTGACCGTGACCGCCTCGGTGGCCGGAAAGCCCTTGCCATTGAGCGTGAACCCGAGCGGCCCGTCATTGAGGATCATCGTATATTCCTGGTCGAACGCGGGATACGCGCTCGTATCCTTCGGCTCAATGATGAAGGCGCCGAGCAAGCCCTTCGTGACCTGCAAGGCGCTGTTCATGTGCGAGTGATACATGTGGGAGCCGGGATTCTTGGCCGTGAACTCGTACGTGAAGGATTCGCCCGGATTGACGGGTGGCTGGGTGATGAAGGGCACGCCGTCCATCGCGTTGGGAATGACCAACCCGTGATAGTGGATCGCGGTCGCTTCATCCAGTTCGTTCTTGAGGATGACGCGGACGTTGTCTCCCTCGGTGACCCGGATCTGCGGACCGGGCACGACGCCGTTGTAGGCGTACGCCTCCACCATCTGGCCGGGTGTCACTTCCCACTGCACCGGCTTCGCGGTCAGGTTGAAGACCTTGACGCCGTCCTGCATCGTGTAGTCCATGCGCTGGCCGCCACGGAGCGTCGGTGGCTGGGCGAGGAAGGTCTTCACGCCTGCCTCGTGCATCTGGCTCATTGCCTGCCAATCTTTGGCGGGCGCCTGCGTCGCGTTGGCGGCGGCACCGGAGGACGCGATGGCGGTGGTCATGCCGGGCATGTCATGCATCCCGGCCATCGCTGTTCCACTCGCGGCGGGCGTGGCGGCCGACGCTTGGACCGCTGCCGATACCGGCCCGCTCCCCGCGTTGCGCGCCGCATTCGTCGCGTAGGGTGCATTCTCGATCTGGCCGACCTGATTGCCGCAGGCGACGAGGACGCCCAACCCGCCCGCGCCGACTGCGCCCGCGAGGAATCGCCGTCGTGAAAGACCCGCATATTTCGCCATGATATTAACCTCTCATCTGTGATGGCATCCGCGCCATGCTTCCCTGCCTGGCATCGGCGCCAGACGTGATCCCTGCCTGTATTTTCGGCGGTTGCCCGTCATGGATGTGTGACAATGCGCGCCCCGGTGTGACAAAACCGTGAAAGAATGTCGCCGATGAGCGCGCAGGGTGGACGGACGGCAATGCTCCCGCAAGAAGATCGTGCGCGTGCATCCCGGTATCGTCTTGCGCGTCGTGGCCGACGACCGGCTGCAGGGGATCATGCTCGGAAGGACCAAGTGGCTGAGTCGCCGATCGCGCATTATCACGCCCTCCTTGCACCGGCATCGGTGCACGCGGTGGGACGCCGTTGTCCCCTCCGTGTCCAGTGTAGGCGCTGCACCGCAAAGAGTCTGTGAAAAATGTCACATGTCGACGGTGAACGCGGCGAGGCGCTCTCGGTCGAGGATCGTGATGTGGCCGCCCGCCATGCGGATCACACCCTCGCGCTCGAGGATATGGAGCGACCGATTGACCATCTCCCGCGCAGCACCGACGGTGGCCGCCATCTGCGTCTGGGTCTGCTCGTGGGATTCATCGAGCAAGGTGTGCGCGACCCGGCCGATGACGGGGCGGAAGGCGAGATCCTCAACGAGCTCAGTGAGGTGCCGGTTGCGCGCGGCAAGCATCGCCAGGGCAGTCTCCGCCAAGCGGGGAATGGTCCGCAGGAGGGTGCGGAAGTCCGCAGCGGGGAGCATATAGAGCAGGACATCGGTGAAGGCCTCGGCGCTCGCCGGATACGGGCCGCCATCGAAGAGGGGGACCTCCGCGAACGTCTCCCCGGGATCGACGAAGAGGAGGGTCTGCTCGCGCCCACCGGGCGACTGCTTCACCACCCGCACCACGCCGCTGCCGACGAGGAGGAGCGCGTGTGCCGGCTCCCCCTCGGCGAAAATGATCGTCCTGCGGGGATATCGGCGGGCGGACATTCGCGCCCCGACTGCGACCCGCTCTTCCACGGTGAGCGTCGCGAAGAGCGGGTGTGCCGCAAGCAAGGCGAGGAGGTTCGGCGCGGACATCGATCGCATCCTTCTGCGTTGCACCACGGGCGACGCGTGACGAACGACGCCAGCATACGCGCCGCATCGTGATCGGACAAGCGATTGCCAGACTGCCACCGGTTGCGACGAAGCACGCCCCACTCATTGGGCAAAGGCGACTCTATACTTGACAAACCTATCATGGCATGTATGCACTATGGCACAAATCTTGCTCTTAGTTTCACGAAGGAGATACGACGATGAAAAACACTGGGAGACGGCGGAAGCGGATCGCTACTGCCCGACAACGCTACGAAGCCGCGCATATGGACTTTCTTCGTGCGCTCACCCGATCCGCGCAGCGTAGACCTCACCAGCAGCAATTGCAGAGAAAGAGACGGCGATCTGCCGTCTCTTTCTCTTTCGCCCTTCTTACTGCCGTCCCTCTTGGGCTTCGGCTCCTTCGGCGGTGGCGGCGTCGCGAGTAACCCCTTCAACGCTTCCTCGAAGGTCAGCGGGGCGAGGCTGATCTTTGACCGGTCAGGCTTCTTCTTGTCCGTCATGGTGAGATTGTCGCACCTCCACGAGCGTCTTGCCGGACGACGAGCGCCAGACGGCGCGCAGTTGATGGCGGAACGACGCCGGGCGAAATGAACCTGGCACCGCGCCCTGATCATCGGAGTGGCGGGCGCAGCGACGGGGAGAGCTCCGGCGTCGGGACGTGCTCCTGCCCGGATTCCGGGTCCGGCGTGTCCACCTCCCCGGCGGCCCCGGAGGAACGCGCCCGGGTCAGGTCCGGCACGAGCGGGTGCGCCGTCCGCCAGCGCACGATCTCCGCAGTGTGCTCCGGATGGGGCGCGTATGTCGGGCGGCGCCCCCACTCCGCACGTACCTCCGCCTTCCCATCGAGCATCTCGACGAGCGCCTTGTGCGCGGAGAGCGCCCGGTTGCGCGCCTCATTCACGGTGAGGTGCCTGTCCGCCTCGCGGTTGAGGTCGGTGAACATCTGCTCGTGGATCGGCCACGTCGGTGCGTCGCCACGCAGAATCTCCATCACGACCCGCGTCGTCTCCCGATCCCACGCCGCAACATGCGCGAGGATATCCTTGATGGACCACTGGCCGGAGACGCCCGGCTCATCCATCAGTGACTCGGGGATGAAGGTGCTGCTGTCCATGAAGGCACGCCATGCTTTGTCAATGTCGCGCAGCACGCGTGCCTTCTCGCCGACCCGCTCGCGCTGCCGCATCCGCTCCTGCGTCGCCTGGACTGTCGTCGCGGTCATCATCATTGCTCCTGCTCGGTCGCCGTGTCCGCCGCCGTTGATGCGTGCTCCCCCTGCCAGGCAATCGTCAGCAGGAAGGCGCTCTCTGCCAGCGCCTCGACATTGTGCGGGACATCGCGCTCCAGGCTGGCCAGCCGCCCGACCGGCAAGTCCACATTACTCCCCGCAGTCTGCAGTCGCAGATGACCCGCGAGGGTCTGGACGCTGATCCGCCCCGCCGCCCGGTGTTCCTCCATCCGGGCGCCCGCCCGCAGGGCGATCAGGACGATGCGGAAATCGGCCTCCTTGACCAGCGTCTTGGCGTTGCGGTCGCCACGCTGCCAGGCGACTTCTTCGTGCAGCCGCGCCAGTTCCTGCGCGAGGTCGAAGGCGAGTACCGGACTGGCCAGTCGCTGCGGCGCTCGCT
This sequence comes from Thermomicrobiales bacterium, assembly GCA_050999735.1. Classification (GTDB taxonomy): domain Bacteria; phylum Chloroflexota; class Chloroflexia; order Thermomicrobiales; family JALYUS01; genus JALYUS01. The sequence goes on from JBPCPB010000217.1 coordinate 12,626, forward strand.
CGCTGGTCCCGGTCGTTTCACCGGGCGGATGTGATTCAGAGCGATGTTCGCTGCCCATGCTTGCTTCCTCTCTTGCCGAATGACTGCTACCGTTGCTCGCGCCCGCTGCGGCGCGACGCGGCTCAAATCTCCGCCCCACGACCGTAGAACATCGTGTCCTCGCGCGAGCCGCCCTGCCCGTCGCCAATCGCGGCGTAGTCGGCAACGAGTTCGATGGAGCGCAGATACTTGACCATCTTGTAGCCCAACTGCGTCTCGACCCGCAGGCGGAGCGGCGCGCCGTGCGGCA
>JBPCPB010000261.1:0-7734 GCA_050999735.1 Thermomicrobiales bacterium
ACATAGTATACGTTTTCGCGATAAAGCGTGCTACCCTGCGTACGGGGGATGGTCGAAGCGCCCTCCCCCGATCCTCCCCGTCTCTCCCGAAGCGTCCTTCTGCGAGAAGGAGATCCCAGCATCCCCCGTACGAAACCATCGCAACGCCCGGTATCACGACATGATTATCGCCGCGCCGGTCACATCGCGGCGAAGGCGGACGTGGCGAGGAGGAGATCAACGGTGTCGCGGCGGAGGACAGCGCTCGTGCCATCCGGTTGCGCGGCCACCGTCCAGACTTCGTTCATCAGGGGCGACATGCGCACATCGTCCACATGGCTGATGATGAAGAGTTGGGGCACGATGTCGCCCATTGCGGCGAGCGCCTCCAACACGAGCTTGCTTCGCTCGGTATCGAGCAAACCGAAAACCTCATCGAGGACCATGAAGCCGACCTCGTGACCGCCGCGCGCGGCGAGCAGTTGGGAGAGGGCGATCCGGGCCGCCAACGCGGCAATGTCGCGTTCGCCACCGGAGAATTTTTCGACGGGAAACTTCTCCAAATCACCGTCGTAGAGCGCAGGGGTGTAGTTCGTGTCGAAGGCGAGGCGGGTGTACCGGCCGTTGGACATTCGCTCGATCAGATCGCTCGCGTACTCGCCCAGTTTCGGTTGAATGCGCGCCGCGAGCGAGACGGAAAAATCGGTGAAGCCATCGTCCATCAGGTTGTACCGCGCCACTGATGCGCCGAGCCGGTCCACATCGGCGCGGAGGACGGCGAGGCGCGTCTGCTCGGCTTCGATCCGTTCAACGCCATTGTGGGCGTTAGCCGCCGTGACGCGGGCATCGGCCAGCGCGCTCTGCACCTGATTCGCCACTTCCGCAGCAACGGTGGTTTCCGCTTCCGCCTGCGCGACCGCATCCGGGTTGTAGCCAAGCGCCGCCTGCGCGCTGGTTGTCCGGGCAATGGTCGTGTCACATGCCGCGATCTTCTGGACTGCCGCATCGCGACGCGCTTCTTCCATCGGAAGGGCGGTCAGTTCCTCGGTAATGCGCGCCGCTTCGGTTTGCAAGGAGACGAGACGCACCCGTTCCTGCCGCAACTCCTCGTGCCGGGCGGCATCGTACGTTGGCGGGCCGAGGGCGGCGAGCGCGTCACGCTGGGTAGCGATGTGCGTGGTGATCTGGTCGAGTTGCGTCGCGAGCCGGGTCGCCGCGCCGACCGCATTCGCGGCGCGTTCGAGCAGGGAGAGTTCGGCCTCCAGCGAGCGGACATCCTGGTCGGTCGGTGGCTTGCGTCGCCCCGCTGCCGAGAGCGCGGCGTGTAACTGTTCATCGGCGCGGGCAGCACGGGCGGCGGCGTCTCGCTCTTCCGCGACGGCCCGATCACGCTGGGCGGTAATCGTCTCCGCTTGCCGCAGGCGCTCCCGTTCCGCTTGCAATGCTCCGCTTGCGGTGCGGCCCGCCGTCCGGGTCTCTTCGAGGCGTGCGTTAACCTTTTTTCCCTCCAATGCGCATGCATCCATCGAGCGACGGAGCGACGCGAACATGATTTCCGCGTCGTCCTCGGCGAACGGGCGTCCGCAAGTCGGGCAATCGGCGTCCGGCTCGGCCGCTTCCCAGCGTTTGCGGAGCGTCGCGTATTTCGCATGTTCGGCCCGCAAGGCGGCGAGTTCCGTTTCCAGCCGCGTGACATCCTCGGTGAGGGCGCGTTCCTGCCGCTCCAATTCTGCCACGCGGCCGGCAGGATCACCGCCCGCGACGATGACCGCGAACCGCGCGTCGAGTTCGGCGCGCTTGTTCGCCCGGTGCTTCGCCTCATCGGCGGCGCGACCGGCATCCTCCGCGACGCGGATCAGCGCGCGCACCTGATCGCGTTCCTTGACGCGCGCGATGGCGAGTGGCGCGGCGGCGGTCAACTTCGCGGCGACCATTCGCGCTCGTCCCACACCCGGCGGTTCGTGATCGAGCGTCTCCCAATCGAAGAGCAGGTCGCGCAATGCATCGAGATCAGCAATCGTCGCGTCCGCGAACCCGCTCAGTTGGGCGGCCCGATTCTCGGACTCCCGCAGGTCGCGCGCGCTTTCCGCGACGCGCTGCGCGTGGACCGCAGCGGCCTCGGCGGCGGCGAGTGCGTCATTGGTTTGATCGAGAGATGCGAGCAGCGGTGCGATCTCCTCCGCCCGTCGGGCACGGGCATGGAGTGCGCCAATCCGCTGCGACGCATCGTCGCGCGTCACTTCGGCGGCGCTTTTCGCCGTTTCCGCCGCCCCCCGTTCCGCCGCTAGCCCATCGAACTGCCGCTGCACCGCGCGCAGCGCGTCCAGGCGAGCCGCGACGGTTTCGTACGCGGCGCTCCGCGCGTCGAAGTCCGCCTTCAGGCGCGTGACCGCCGCCGTGGCTTCGTCCTCCGCGCCGCGTGCGAGACGGAGATTCTCATCGAGGTCGCGTGCGTCGGTTTCTTCCGAGAGTTGACTCGTCCGCGCGGTGAGGGTGTGGCGCTCGCGCGTGCGCTCCTCACGCAGTTTCGTTTGGGCGCGCTCGATTGCATCGAGATCGAGCAGCCGCTGCATCTCCTTGCGCCGCTCGGTGTCGCCGACCTCGCCGAAAAAGGCGAGTTCCTTCTGACGGGTGAAGAAGGTCGTCGTGAACGACTGCGGACTCATGCGGAGTAGCGTCGCACGGATGTAATCGGAGACCGGATTGGCGCCGGTGACGAGCGGTTCCGGGTCGTCGCCACGGAAGATATTCGCCTCAACGCGCTGGCTGCCCCCGGCGGTGATGCGCAGACTGCGCGTGATCGTGTAGACATTGTCGTTGGTTTCGACGGTCAATTCGACCTTCGTCGTCAATCCGGCGCTGCGGCGCGGCACGACATCGCGGTTATCCGTGCCAATCGCGTTCGGGCGGAAGAGCGCCCAGAGCATCGCCTCGAAGAGCGTGCTCTTGCCCGCGCCGTTCGTGCCAACAACGCCGATGATGCCGATGGAGGGAAACTGAATGTCCACCTCCTTCAGGCGCTTGAAGTTTTCGATCTTCAGCCGTTGAAGGATCATGTCGCCCCTCCCACCGCGACCGGTTCGGGCGCGACCGCGATGGGATGCGCCTCTTCGTCGCTCCGCAAGGCGTCTTCGAGGAGCGTGCGACCTGTCGCACGGAAGGTTGCCGCGAATTCCGGTTCGTAGACGCCATTGGCGGCGCGCGTGGCGACGAAATCGCTGAACTCGTCGAGCAATTGGCCGATTGGGCTGGATTCCTCAACCAATGCGCCGGGAGCGCGCACGGCCCGGACATCGGGCACGAACGCCCAGCATTCCTTGACGATATCAAGTCCGCGCAACATTCGCACGACTTCACGGTCTACGCCGAGTGGGGTGTCCCGCACACCGCAGAGCACCATCGCCTCCGCGCGTCGGGCGGCCGGTTCCCGTTCGAGATGGCGCGCGACGAGCGCGACGATTGCCTCCGCGCTCAACTCCTCTCCTTTGACGATGGGCAAGGTGAGATGGTCGCGCGCCGGGAGCGGGACATGTTCGATCGCCAATGCCTCGGCGCCGCCAAGCGTGACGCGGACATAGCCCGGCTTCGTCGCGAGGTCGGAGAGGCCGATCCGCTCGGTGCTGCCACTGTAGAAGGTGTTCGCGCGCTTCTGTTCGTGGATGTGCCAGTGGCCGAGGGCGATGTAGTCGTAGCGCGGGTCGAGCAGCGCGTCCTCGATCTCGTCCGCGCCGCCGCGCCGGTCGTGCTGGACGGCGAGATCGAACGAGCCGTGCGCGACGAGGAGGTTGATCGCGTCACTCTGAGTGAGCATCGCGTTCGGTGGCTGCTCGTTGGTGAACGCGCCATGCGGCACGGCCGTGACGAGGACTTTGCGGTCTTTGATAATCAGCGGAAAGCGCTCCCAATCGTAGCCGGTGGCAAACTGGACCTTGTGGCAGGCGACGGCGCAGAGATCGAGGATGCTGCCGGCATTGCGCAGGCGTGGCGTGTCGTGGTTACCGCCGATGACGATGGTCGGGATGCCCGCCGCCTCCAACCGCCGCATCTGCTGGACGAAGAAGATCAGCGTTTGGATCGGTGGCCGGCTGTGGTGGAAGACATCGCCGGCGTGGAGAACGAGGTCAATATCACCGGCGGCGATGATGTGATCCACCGCCGCCGCGAAGGCGTGCTCGATGTCCACGGCGCGCTGATTCCTGCCGCTCGTCGGGCAGAGGCGAGTTAGGGCGCTGAAGCCGAGGTGCGTATCGGCGAGATGGGCAATACGAAGGGGAGCGTCAGTCATCGGTCATTCGCCTGTCTTTCCGCTACTCAGATACCATTCTGTCTGATCGTGTTACAGAAGTATTGCCAGGGGGTAGACCGTATGCCAGGGCGGTACGAGCCGCGCACCCGTTCCATCAGTTTGTCGCATTGCGCGCTGGTCAGATCGTGTTCCGCAAGCATCGTTTTCACCATCGCCAGCGTCGGTTCCGTCACACCGGCGGTCTGCGACATCGTCCGTAGCACGCGGAAGACCGATTCCTCCGGCCCGAAGGAAACCGACGCGCCGTACACCTTCTGCGCGTCGCTGCCCGCCAGCGCGGGCGGGCGCGGGAAGACGCCGAAGACGGGGACGGGGATGTGCGCGTGGCGCATCAGGAGCGTACCCTTCGGCACGCGCAATAACTCCGCCCGCGTGGACTCCGTAAGGGCGCGATAGGAAGGGCTGATGATCTCCTCATCGCCGATCCGACCATAGAATGAGGTCGCGGCATTGCCGACCACTTCGTCGTCCACCTTCGAGCGGAACTGCTCCGCGCCGAAGAGGACGACATTGAGGTGCCGCCCGCGCGCCGCGATGTCCACGAGCGTATCGCGCAGCCCGCCACGCCCGCCGCCCGGCGCGTACTTGTTCAATTCGTCCACGAAGATGATGACCTTCTCGACCCCCAATTCGGATCGCTCCGCGCGCTCCCATACCCGTTGTATTGTCGCACTGACGAGCAATTCCTGCACGGTCGTGTTGCAGTTCGCGATATCAATGACGCGCAATTCGCGATCCGCGAACGTGCCATCGCAACGCGGCAACTCGCCGTAGTTGACGAGATTGCGCGCGAGCAGGCCGCCGCATTTGTTTGTCAGATTCCGAATGCGGTTGTTCGCTTTGAGGATCGTGAACCGGTGATGGTCATTCCATGTCTGCGGTTTCTTGCCGGTGTCGTCGTCCTCGGTGTTCAGATGCTCCATAATCTCACGCATCTTCGCCTCGAAGCCCTTGATCGTCTGAACATTCTGCTCGCGCAGTTCGGAGAGGAAGCCGAAGAATTTGTCGTCCAGATCGCCGCCCTCGAAGACGCGGTGCGGGTAGCGCAGCACTTCCTGAAGATTCCAGAGGATGGGGTAGACGCAGTTGGTTTCGTGCCGCGCGGTGCGGAGCGTGTTGAGCGCGGCATGCTCGAAGGCGCCATCGAGGTTGATCTGGTCGCCGTGCTCGTTGTGCGGCTCGCCGCCCGGTTTGTAGGGGGCGAAGATGCGCAATTTGTCTACGGGCGCGGGCGACATCGCCATCTTTTCATACATCAGGCGGTCGAGCGGGGTCGGCATCTTGACGCCGCGCTCCGCCAGCGCCTCCGCCGCCTCTGGCGCGACGTAGGCGGCTTTGTCGAGCCAGAGCAGGTCCGGTCCCTTGACATTGAACATCAGCGCGGCGACCGATTGCGGCGACTTCTGGAAGACGCTGCTGATGACGAAGAGCGCGTGGCTCGTCTTGGTCGCGAGGCCGGACTGGCCCGTCCAGTTCGCGTGGCCCGCCTCGGGGCCGAGCAGGTAATCGCTGTCCACATCCACCGGTGTGTGCTGGAAGACGAGGCGGCTGCCGTCGTCGGTCTGCTCGAAGATTTCCTGCCCGTCCTCGTCGCGCGCCGCGTTACCGTTGCGATGCAGCAAGACAGGGATCGCCGTGCCGCTGTATCCCTCCTTGCCGAGAGCGAGGCGGATCGCGTCGGGCGTGGCGTAGTAGACCGGGCCGCTACGAGGCGGGCGGCGCGAGCGGACATCGTCCCGCAGGTGGCGCGAGGCGAGCACGCGGCAGGTGAAGACGAGGATTTCGGGCCGTGTCGAGGCGAGCGCCGCGCCAATGTCCTCCTCGCCCTGGTAATCGAAATAATCATCGAGGAACGTTTTGAGATCGCCGTACCGCTGCGGCTCGTCGAGAATGCCGATTACCGCCGCTTCCTCGCTGAAGGCGACGACGATGTGCCCGATGTCGAGGGCGAGCGCGGCGGCGGGTGTGTCAGCTGCCCAGAAGGAGAATTCGTGCGCGGCGGCCGGGTTCTTCTCGCTGGTGACGACACGCCCAATCGGGCCGGTGCGCGTGTCAATCAGCGCCTCGAAATGGGCGACAAGGGACGGAGCATCCATCAGGCGACCTCCCGGAGATAGCGACGGAGCGCGGCAGGCACGCCGAGAAGCGCGCGCTCGAGTTTCACTTTCAGGATGCGCTCGGCGATATGGATCGGATAGAGCAGCGTCGGCCAGCGATCATCGTTCGTCGCGCGCGGCGTCCGCTCGGAGAAGATCAGGTGCGAGAGGGCATCATAGTCGCTGGCGCTGGCCGTCTGCGAGGGCGCTTCGATCCGGGCGAGGCCAAAGAGCGGATCGGCGCCGGTCGCCTCGTGCAGGCGCACATACCAGGTGATCGGCCGCAAACCGCCCGAGACGTCGCGTTGGAAGGCGCTGCTCCGGTGGCCGGCCGGCATACGGAGCAAGTCCGTCATCTCGGTGTTCGTGAGATCGAACCGGCTGTGCCGTTTGATCAGACCGACGGCATTGCCGATGTCCGCGCGGGTCAGCGAGCCGTCCATAATCAACCATCCCTCACTGCCATCGGTGCGTTCATCCCACGCCCGGAGGACGGTAAATTCGCACATCTCGCGCACGCTGCTGACGACGGGCCGGATGCGCGATTGCAGCGCGATGAAATCACCGTCGTGCGGCGTGCCGGTCGGCGCGGCGTCGGCGGTCTGGACCGTTAGCCCGGTGCGCGTGAAGGCATCGTACAAATCGTCGGCGAGCGCGTCAATGGTGGCGGAGGCGAGAATGATGCTGCTCGCGATGCGCGTCATGCCGGGCACGGCCCGAAAGACGCCATCCCGCGGCCGTCGCTCGATCACCCCCGCGACGACGACGACGAGCGCGAGCGCGTTCATGCCGCACCAGCCGATGGGTAAGGTGCGCTGCACGCCATCGAGGAAATAGCGGACGCGCCACGCCGTCTCGACTGGCCGGGCAGTGGGAATCGGGATGATCGCGAGTTGCGCGCCTTCGAGGTGGATGATGTTCGGGCCGCCGCACTCGCGGGTCTCATCGCCATCGGCGGGAACGAGATCGTGTTCGAGCCGTAGCGCGGCAGGCGTCGCGACGAAGGGCAATCCGCTCGCCCGCAGCGCCCCAAGCGCCGCCGTCAGTTGTTCACCGAGTGTCAGTGTGTTGGTGTGGACAGACATCTTGTGCATGCTCCCCGACGTGAACGGACACCTAAGCATAGCACGTATGTACTACTGCCGCAAGCAGATGCGGGCGACTGTTTCGGAATACAATTTGACGCAAAAAGCCTGACATCCATGCATATACCATGCGCAACAAGACGAGAAACGGGGTGGGGGGGGGGGGGGGGGGGGGGGGGGGGGGGGGGGGGGGGGGGGGGGAGGGGAGAGGGGGGGGCGAGGGGGGGGGGAGAGGGGGGGGGGGGAGCGGGAAGGGGGAGGGGGGGGG
>JBPCPB010000275.1:0-11758 GCA_050999735.1 Thermomicrobiales bacterium
TAGTGGGTCACTTGCGTTGCGAGTTGCCTTTTAGTGTATGCAGTGAGAACATCAGGCAGCACGTCCGTATCGCGTTGCGCGAGGAGTTTGCCGATGCCCCGCCCACAGAAAGCGCCCCTTCGTCCCCTGATTGCTACGGAACAGGTCACGCTCGAACGGCTCAGTCGTGCCCACACCGAACCCGCCACGCGCGTTGCCCGTGCCAAAGCCCTGCTCGCCGTCGCCGCCGGTCAATCCTTCACCGACGCCGCGCGTGCTGCCGGACGCAAGAGTGGCGATGCCGTGGCGCACCTCGTCGCCCGTTTCAATCGCGATGGACTCGCGGCACTCACGCCCGGTCATGGCGGCGGCCAGCCGAAACAGTATACCCTGATCGAGCAGGAACGCATCCTGCGCGCGGTGCGCCGTGCCCCGGATCGCGATGCTGACGGGACGGGTACGTGGTCGCTCACCACGCTCCGGCGGGTCTTACGCCAAGCACCGGATGGCTTGCCGACGGTGAGCACGGCGACAATCTGGAACGTCCTGCACGACGCGGGGCTCTCGTGGCAGCGGGATCGCAGTTGGTGCGAGACGGGCGTGGTCGTCCGGGCGCGCAAGAGCGGCGCGGTGATGGTGCATGACCCCGATGCCGGGGCAAAAAAAAGTTGATCGAAGCGGCATACATGCAGACGGTGCTGCCGGTGTGGACGGAAGACGAAGCGGGGCCGTATCCGACCCATCCCTATCCTGGCGCGCATTGGCGACCGATGGGCGTGCCGGTGCGCTCGCCCCACGAATATGTGCGGGCGGGCACCGCCAAGCAACTGACGCTCTTCCACCCGGCAAGCGGCGCGGTGCGCGTCAAGGGAGTGCGCAGTTGCACGAATGCGGTGTTACATCCGTGGCTCGAAGCGGCACTCGAAACGATCCTCGCGACACTGCCAGCGTCGCCGGAACGGTTGAGCGCGGCGGAGAACCGGCACCGCTGGGAGCGTTGGCAGGAAGGGCTCTCGGTGCGCATCACGTTGCCGGCGGTCTTGCCGCCGCTGCGGATGTTGCTGGTGCTGGACAACCTCACCGGCCATCGCACGCCCGCGTTCGTGCTCTGGTTGTTCGCGCACGGGGTGATGCCGCTCTACACGCCGCTCGGTGGCAGTTGGCTCAATCTGCCCAAAGGGCACCCGCAGAATCGATCCAGCGCATCCTGAAACGGCGGGCGTTGGACGGGCATCACCCGCGGACGCCGGAGGAGATCATCGCGTGGCTGGAGGCGGCAGCGGCGGGATGGAACCGGGTGCCGACACCGTTTGTCTGGGGCGGCAAGCGCAAGGTACGGCGGGAGCGCGCGCGACAGCGCCGCCATACGCTCGGCGGATCAGGGGCGTGTACGGAGTGGCCGCCGCACTGGGGATGGGCAGCATGAGGGAAAGGCGATGAGCAATACAAGTGACCCACTAGTCGAGTCACGGATAATTTGAAGTGTGGTGCTACACTGAGGATGGAAGGTGATGAAGCGGTACACCAAAGGGACATCGCGATGGATATTGATGAACTCTACACGCGCCACATCAAGTCGCTGCCACATGCGGAACGGCGGCGGCTTCTCGCACGCATGACGCGAGATCTCGCGCATGAAGACCGCACCGCATCGCGCGCGTATAGTCTCCTTGAACTCGAAGGACTCGGCGCGGAACTCTGGCAAGAAGACGATGCCCAAGCGTATGTCCATGCCTTACGCGATGAGTGGAAATCACGACTCTGACCACACTCGATGCCGCACTCGTCGGTATGACCGCGCTCGGTTTCGACATCGCGTCGCTCATTTACTTCATCGAGCGTCATCCAGATTACGGCGTCTTGATGCGCGAAGTGTTCCGACGCGTGGACACTGGCACGATCGCCGGATACACCTCGACGATCACCGTTACAGAAATCCTCACGAAACCATATCAAGTCCAGGACGACGTACTCGCGCATCGTTATCGCACTTTGCTTCTGCGGAGCCGCAACTTCACCGTTGTGCCGATAGATGCTGTTATCGCTGACCGCGCAGCCGAGATTCGCGCTCGGTATCGTCTTCGTACACCCGATGCGCTGCAACTTGCCACGGCAATACAGGCGGGATGCGAGGCGTTTCTCACGAACGATCATGCATTACGACGAGTAGTAGATATTCGCGTACTCATCCTCGATGAGCTGGAGCAATAGAGATATTGATCCAATGACACGCAATGCCCGCTAATGCACGCCGAGACGTTCGGCGAGATGCAGGTTCTCGCGATAATCCACGGGGACTTCGATCAGCGAGGGTTGATCGAGGTCGAGGGCGCGCCTGAGGATCGGCAGGAGGTCGGCGGCGGCCTCCACGCGGAAGGCGGGCAGGCCGAACGATTGCGCGAACTGGACGAAATCGGGGTTGCCGAACTCGATGCCGAACGTCCGCCCGAAGCGGCGCGTCTGATTCAGTTCGATCACGCCGTACCGCCCATCCTTCCAGACGACGGTCGGGAAGGCGGTCTTCATCCACCGCGCCGCCTCCAACTCCGGCGCATTCATCAGGAAGCCGCCATCGCCATTGACGGCGATCACCTTGCGTTCGGGGAAGACGAGTTTGGCGGCAATCGCGCCGGGCAGGGCGATGCCCATCGCCGCGAAGCCGTTAGCGATGATGCAGGTGTTCGGTTGGGCGGTTGGATAGAGGCGGGCAAGCCAGAGTTTGTGCGCGCCGACATCCGAGATGAGAATGTCATCGTCGCCGAGAGCGTCTCGCAGGGCGCTAATCACGCGCTGCGGCTTCATCGGCATGCTGTCATCGCGCGCGAAGCCGCGCAACTCTTCTTCCTCGTCGCTACCGATGCGTGGGGCGGGCCACTCTCCCTGATGTCCTGCCATCGCCGTCCGCAGCGCGTCGAGGCTGTCCGCGATCTCGCCGACGACCTCGATGGCGGGGAGGTAATAGAGATCAATCTCGGCGGGCGTGCTGTCCACATGAATGATCGTCTTGTCGCGCGCCCGGTTCCAGAGTTCCGGCGACCACTCGACGAGGTCATATCCCACGACGATCACGACATCGGCATCCGTCAGGCCGAACTGACTTGCCTCCAATGCGCGGAGACCGACGGCGGGTTCGGCGAGGGGATCGCGGTAATCCATCACGCCCTTCGCCATGAAGGTACTTGTCGCGCCGATGCCGAGATCGTTGGCGAGGGCGCGCAGAGCGGCGGTGGCGCGGCGGCGGATCACGCCGTTGCCCGCGAGGATAACGGGGCGGGTCGCGCTCCTGAGCAATTCGGCGGCGCGCGCGAGGCTCTTCGGATCAGCGCGTGGGTAGGTCGTGCGGCGGACGGGCATCGGCGCGGCATCGGCGCCGACCGGTTCGGCGGCGACATCCTCCGGCAGTTCGATATGCGTCGCGCCCGGTTTTTCGAGCCGCGCGAGCCGGAATGCCTTGCGGACGATCTCCGGCGTGTTTTCCGGCTGCTCGACACGCGCATTCCACTTCGTCACCGGGCGGAACATCTGCACGACATCAATGTACTGGTGCGACTCCTTGTGCATCCGGTCCAGTCCCGCCTGCCCGGTGATGGCGACGAGCGGCGCGCGGTCCAGTTGGGCGTCCGCGACGCCGGTGAGGAGGTTCGTCGCGCCGGGGCCGAGCGTGGCGAGGCAGACGCCGGGGTAGGTGCTGAGGCGGCCGTAGACATCGGCCATGAATGCCGCGCCGCCCTCGTGCCGCGTCGTGACGAATCGGATGCTCTCGCTCTCCGCAAGCGCCTCCATCAGATTCAGATTCTCCTCGCCCGGCACGCCGAAAATGTACCGGACGCCCTCGTTTTCGAGGCACGCGACGAGCAGATCAGCCGTGGTGCGCGGTTTCGTTGCCATGCATTTGCTCCCTTTCTGGTGCGATTATACTGGTACCGTAACGGCGTGCGCCGGGAAAGGCAAGTAATCGCAGCATAGGGAGTGAAATGACGACGCCGGCGATTGATGTTGATCTCTACAGCGATACCCTCACCAAGCCCTCGCGGGCGATGCGCGCCTTCATGTGTGACGCCGACGTGGGCGATGAGCAGAAGGGCGAAGACCCGACCGTCAACCGCTTGCAGGCGACGGTCGCGGCGCTGCTCGGTAAGGAGGCCGCACTCTTTTTGCCGTCCGGCACGATGTGTAACGAGATCGCCCTGAAGGCCCACACCCGCCCCGGCGACGAGGTGTTGATGGATAAGACGGCACACCCGATCCACTTCGAGGCGGGCGCGCCTGGCCTGCTCTCCGGCGTCAATATCACCGGTCTCGATGGCGCGCGGGGCATCTACACGCCGGAGCAGGTGGAAGCGGCGATCCATCCACCGAGCCGCTACGCCCCACCAACGCGCCTTCTCTGGGTCGAGAATACGAGCAACCTCGGCGGTGGCACTGTCTGGCCGTTGGAACGCATCGAGGCGGTCTGCGCGACGGCCCGCCAACATGGTCTCGCGACACATATGGACGGCGCGCGGTTGATGAACGCCGTCGTCGCGTCGGGCATTACCGCCGCCACCTTCGCCGCGCCCTTCGATTCAGTCTGGATAGATTTCACGAAGGGGCTGGGTGCGCCTGTCGGGGCGGCGCTGGCCGGGTCGCGCGCCTTCATAGAGATGACATGGCGGTACAAGCAGGCCTTCGGCGGCGCGCTGCGGCAGGCGGGGATCATCGCGGCGGGCGGCCTCTACGCGCTCGAACACAACGTCGCGCGGCTGGCGGACGACCATACGCACGCCCGCATCCTCGCGGAAGGGCTGGCGGAGCTGCCGGGCATCGCTATTGACCCGCGCACGGTCGAGACGAACCTCGTCTTCTTCGATGTCGCCGCCCTCGGCATGACCGCCGCACAGTGGTGCGATGCCATCCTCGCCCACGGCGTGCGGATGAACGCGATGGGCCTCCATCGCGTCCGCGCCGTCACACACCTCGATGTAGACCACGCGGGCATTGACCGCGCTCTCGTCGCCTCTCGCGCGGTCGCTCAGTCATACCGTTAGCGATGGACCGTCGCCGGAGCGGGTGATCGGCCTCCAGCCAGTGTGGACTGATGCGCGGCATCCTTACGGCATGGTGCGGATGCCGCGCCAGAGGGTATCAACTGTCTGCTCGATGAAATCGGGTGGCAGCGGCGACAACCGGTTGGCAATCATCCATCCCCACATCAACGCACCGCCGAAGAGATTGATCACGATCACAGGATCAACGTCGGCGCGGATCTCTCCTCGCGTCTGCGCGCGCTCGACCATCGCGATGAGTTGCTGCATCCGTGGCTTGACCGTCGTCGCCATATAGGTCTCGATCAGCGCCGGGTTAGAAGCCGCCTCGCCCAGGAAGCGGGGCAACAGGCGCTCCAGCGCGTCCCGTGCCTCCCCGTGTTCCGCCATGCGCGCCAACGTCAGCAGGTCGTTGCGGAGATTGCCGGTATCAGCAATCGGCGCCTCGCGCTGCAGGCTCCGCACTGCGGCAAGGATCAACTCCTCTTTCGAAGGCCAGCGCCGGTAGATCGTCGTCTTGCCCACACCGGCGCGTGCCGCCACCCCTTCCATGGAGAGGGCTTCGATGCCGACCTCAGCCAGTAATTCCTTGGTGGCGCCGAGGATGGCCTGGTCGGCCCGGGCGCTCCGCGGGCGCCCGGGCCGAGCGTTTGTCTGAAGGGGTGCGTCGGTCGTCATAGTCATCAAGTGTACTCTACTTTTCGCGTCTTCAGGCAGCATCCGCGTGCTGTCGGGGGATACCCGGCGACGACTCCCGCGCATCCGTAGTGGCAGCCGTGCGACGCCCCGGCAGGAACAGTGCCACGACGACCAGCACGAGCGTGCTCCAGAGCAGCAGCGTGAACACATCGGTCATGCCGCTCGTCGCGGCCTGCGTCGCGATGCGCGCGCGTGCCGCCAACGCCTGTGCGCCGGTAGGTTGGGCGAGCGTGGTTGCGGGAAGCGCCGCTGTCAGACGGGTGGCGTGCGTGACTGTATACTGAATGTACGCAGTGACCAACGCCGCCGACCCAATGGAAGCCATCAGCAGTTTTGTCGCGTTCACCAGCGAGGTCGCTTTGTTCAGGGCTTCGCCGCTGAGCGTCTCGAGCGCCAATGTCTGGGTCGGCACGAGGATCAGCGTGGTGCTCAATCCGACGAGTGCGAGCGGCATCGCGAGCATGCCAATGCTTGTCGTGGGAGTCAGGCCCCGGAACTGCCAGCAGCCGAGGCCAAGCAGCGCCGCGCCCGCCAGGACCAACGGCCGCGCTCCGACGAGACGATAGAGCCCGCCGCCGAGGATCACGCCGACGAGCGTGGCAATGCCCATCGGCAGTAGCGCCACGCCGGTCCGCGTGGGCGACAGATGCGGCTGGCGCACCTGCGGCAGGAAGACCGGCAGCAGGAAGAACAGGCCGAAGGCGATGATCGAAGCGAGCCAGACCGCCAAGTTGGCGATGGCGAACTCCCGACGGGCGAACAGCCGCAGATCCAGGACCGGGTCCCGGCTGACGCGCAGCGCGCGGTAGGCGAAGGCCCCCAGCAGCGCCAGGCCGGCCGCAACGAGCACCCAGACTGGCCAATAGCCCCAGCCGTAGATGGCGCCTTGCGGATTCGTTGCCGTGCGCGTGTGGGGATCGGTCTGGCTGACCAACTTGCAGGCGTAGACCAGCAGTGTGATGCCGGCCATCGAGAGGAGCAGACCCGGGTAGTCGGCGCTGGTATGCACATCCGGGCTTTGTTGCGCGCTGACATCCGCTGGGAGCACGCGCCAGGCCAGGAGGAGGACGAGGAGACCGATCGGCACGTTGACGAAGAAGATGGATTGCCAACCCAGACTGTCAATCATCAGGCCACCGATGATCGGTCCCACCACCGGCGCGAGCAGGAGCGGTACGCCGACAACGGCAGTGGCGCGGGCGCGCTCTTCTTTGGCGAATGGCTGCAGGGCGATGGCCATACCCAGCGGCAGCAGCAACCCGCCGCCGATTCCTTGCAGGACGCGACACGCCACCAGCCATGGCTCCGAGGGCGCGAGGGCGCAGAGCAGCGAGCAGAGGGTGAAGAGCGCCAGCCCGACGAGGAAGAGGCGCTTCGTGCCGAAGCGGTTGCCCAGGTAGCCGCTCAGCGGCACCACGGCCGCGTTGGCGAGCAAATAGCCGAGGAAGATCCATTGGATGGTATCAACGGTGGCGTGGAGGGCGTTGCTGATCGGGATGATCGCCACGTTGACGATCGTGGCGTCGAGCGCTACTGGAAATAAGCCGCAGGCGGCGACGAGCGCAATCGCATAGCGGGAGGGAGTGCGCATGGAATGTTCCTTTCACGCTGCAACGAAGACTCTTTGATATTCGATACGATTCTACATCGTATCGAATCATCGCCGCCCACACTTTACCGCATCATTCTACGAAACGCAACTGTATCGTTTCGTTATCGGCAGCATTGGTCTTGCATATTCCTCAGCATCGGATCAGTTGCGGCCGTGCTATCATTAATCAATGCATCTATCGTGGCAGTCGATCGGTGTACTATCGTATTCGCGTGGTACGATTGCTGCCATCGCAGTTGCGAGATCCGGCGGTGTGGATGGAGGGTGGGCAATGAGACGACGGGGTAGTTCACACATCTTTCTGTTCGCCGTACTTGTACTGGCAGTCAGCATTGGGGTGAGCGGGTGCAGCGGTGGGCAGGCGACGACTGCCCCGGCAGCCGCGACCGGTGGCGGTGCAAAGGCAGGACCGGCAGACTTGTATCCGAATCCGTCGCTGACGCCCGGCGATGTCCTGCCTGGTGTGACGGCGAAGGAGGTTTGCGTCTCCGGCTACAGTTCGAGCGTCCGCAGTGTTTCCAGCGACGAGAAAGCGGCGGTCTATCAGCGGTACGGCATCCCAAACGAACCGGGGAAGGACGAAGTTGACCATTTCATCTCGCTCGAAATCGGTGGCAGCAATATGGTGACGAATCTCTGGCCGGAGCCATACGTGACGCCCGACGCACCGAACAAGATCGGCGCGCACGAAAAGGACAAGGTTGAGAATTACTTGCACGATCAAGTGTGCAAGAATGCCATGACACTGCAACAAGCCCAGGAGCAAATCCGCACGGATTGGTACGCGGTCTATTTGAAGATCGCCAAATAAGAGCGCGAAGTGAGGACTACCGGATGAGTTTCACAATTCCCGATGCTGTCCGTCAGCAGATGAAGCAGCAAGCTGCCGTTGCCGGGATGCCGTACGGCACGCTCGTTGGCCAGAAAGTCTATGACCTGCAAGGGTTGGTGGATGTACTGACCAGCGAGTTGCAGGCGGCGCAACAGGCCGGGGATCGCAAGAAAATTGGTGACGTGACCGGGAAACTCGCCCGCCATCAGGCCGAACTCGCCGCCTACAAAGCGGAGCAGCAGGCGGCGGGATCGTCGTAAACGGCACACCGCTTCCCGCTTGTTCATTGCGCCAACATACTCTGCGCATCACATAATCATCCTGGTCATGTACCGTCACAGTGCGGACGTACGGACACGCCCTCGTTGTCCGTATCCTCACGCGGAATCTCGTGCCGGGCACGCTGCTCGTCGTCTCGCCTCTGCTCGGCCTCTTCTTCATTTTCCAGCGCCAATTCATGAGCAGTTGCCTGCACAGCGGCATCCGCTGACGATAGAGTCGGTGGCGGGGTGGTTCACGAACTGCTCCGGCAATCGGTTGCCCTGTACTGCGGATCGTCATCTTTTGTTCTCCTCTGTATTCTCTCCATCAAACACATTGACACACCAAAAACCAATCCAGAATAAAGAACGCGGTGTATTGAGCGCAGAGACTGGATATGATCCAGTTCGGTAAAGCAGGAGAGACAACATGGATACCGCATTGAAAAGCGCCACGGTGACGGCTGATGAGCATTCCGGGCTGCTGCAGGCGGCGGCCCTCGCGGCGGGCGCGAGCCTGTTCATTGTGGGGGCGGGGATGGTCGCCCTCGCGTTCGCGGCGTATGTCTCCGTGGGGCGATTCGTCGCCGAGGCGGTGATTGGCGTGATCGTGACCGGGGGCGGTGGGGCGCTGCTGCTCTCCGCGCTGAAGGGACAGCCGCGCAGCAAAGCGGCAGCGCTGATCGGCGACGCGACGCTGCTCGGCTCGCTCTTCTATCTGGGCACGGTTCTCCCCCCCTTCAACCACCATGCGGTGGGCCGCACGGTGGCGAACCTCCAGTTCATCGCCGTCATCCTGGCGATCACGATCGGCACGGCCGCGATCGCGCTCACCCCCGCCCCCGAACACAACTTCACAGGCTGGAAGCACATCGGCCAGATCGCACTGGCGGGGGATGGCGTGGTGCTGGTGGCGGGGACGATCCTGCTCGGCATCGGGCTTGGGCAACTGGACAAGGCGGCCCTGATGCCGCCCAAGTGGAGCTGGATCAGTTTCCTCGGTCTGACCGTGCCGGGGATGATCGTGCTGGTGATGATCCGTGGCGCAGTGAAGAAACTCGGCCCCACCGAGCGGACGCTCGGCTGGCAGCCGAAAGGGATCTGGGTGCTGCTGGGGTGGGAGCTCCTGCTTGTCGCCGGTCTTGGCGTGATGATCTACGGCGCCCTCTATAACCTCGTATTGGGGGCGAATGGGTTCACGGGCGGGTTCAAGGGGAATACGAACGGACTCCTGTTGTGGGCGACCGCTGCGGCGTTCCTGATCTTCGTGCGCGGGCCGTTCGAGCGCGTCTTGATCCGGCTGCAGGAGCGCCGCCGATTTCCGGCCGTCCGTGAGGCGCTCTACGTAGTGGGGGCATTTGCGTTCATCGTCGGCGAGCGCTCGGTGATCTCGGGCAAAGCCCCGACCCTCGCGACGGGGGCGGCCTTCCCGATCGCGTTCCTGATCATCCTCGCGGCAGCACTTCTCCTCGTGCCGATCCGCCTCGTCACCAAGCCCGCCGAGTTAGGCAAGCCGGAACCGCACGTCGTTGAAGCAGCAGGCGCTGAGGCATAACGAAGGACGCAATTCACTCCGTCGCGGTGGAGCAATCTGTACCTACCCAACGCGCGCCCGTCCACTGTGGCGTCATCCATAGACGATACGCGTGCGCATCGCAATCGAGAGCAATAGTCGAGAGGAGGTTTGATGTCCGCACGCCTCGCGCCGAAGCGCGTGCGGTCCCGTTGACTGTGGCGGCGTGACAGTGTCGTCAAACAAATCAGGCATCCGGCGGGAGCGATCCCGCGTGACAAGCGTTCAGGTACAGGAAAGGAACACACAGGTATGACAGCAACCATGTCGTCTGACATCCGCCTCTTTGCGGCGGGAGCGTGTGAGAGCGTTCAGGACATCATCAACATCGCGGCGACCGCCGAGGCCTTCGCGGTGACCGCCCTCGGCGGGGCGCTGGCGAACGCCGCCAACGGCACACTGGCACTCAACGCCGAGCAGATTCAAGCGATCAAAGCGTCGCGGGCCGAGGAACAGGCGCACTACGCCTACCTGATTGGCGCGGGCGCGAAGCCACTGACCACCACGTTCACCATACCCGACCCGAAGATCATCACCGACGTGCCGACGTTCCTGAAGACGCTGATCACGCTCGAAGAGATCTTCATCGCCGCCTACATCGCGGCGGCGCAGGAGTTCGCTATCCCTGGCAAGCCGGAGCTGGCCCAGATCGCCATGGCCATCGCCTCGGTCGAAGCCGAGCACCGGGTGTTGGCCCGCGCCTTCGCGGTCGAGGGCGGGGTGATCACGGGCCTGCCGAATGACATCGCCTTCCAGCAGGCGCTCTATACCAGCGTCGGTGAGGCGGCGGCCGCGCTCCAGCAATTGGGCTTCATCGGTGGCAGCGGCCCGCAGATCACCTATCCCGGGTCGGGTGCCATTGATACCACCGGCGTCAACCAACTCACGCCGTAACACCCCGGCCACGACGAAACGTAGCAAGGAGACTTCACAGTGAACAAACTCGAACTGGTCACACACACGCGGTTGCCGCGACGCACCCTCTTCGAGGGCGTCGGCGCGCTCGGCGCGGGGTTGGCACTGAGCCAACTTGACTTCCTGCCCTCCACTGGCGCGAGCGTCGCGGCGGCGGACACGGAGCAAATCCAGGACATCCTGGACATTCTGGCGACCAACGAGGCCTTCGGGGTGACGCTCGTCGGCACGATCCTCGACAGTGCGAAGAACGGCGCCTACAACCCGGCCATCCCCGCCCCGGTGCTGAAGATTCTCACGGGGGTGCGGGCCGAGGAGCAGTTCCACCTCGACTTCCTGCAAGCCGCCGGCGGGAAGCTACGGACGCAGACCTTTCACCTGGCCGACCCCAAACTCCTGACGGATCCCACCACCCTCTTTATGGACCTCGTGGAGCTGGAGGACGCGGCGGTCGCGGCGGTGATCGCCTCGCTGCGGACCTTCGCGCGCGAGGGACGCATTGACCTCCTCAAGGGGAACATCCAGTTCGCGACCGAGGAATCGGAGCACCGGCTGCTGGCGAACCGCTCGCTCGGCACCCGCCCGGCGAACGACCATGCCTTCGCGCCGGCGCTCTTCACGACGGTCGCCGAGTTCTACGCCGTCCTCCGACAGAAAGGGATCATTGACGGCACGAGCGGGAAAGAGATTAACTACCCAGGCGCGGGCGCCATTGATCCGACCGGCGTGATCTACCGGACGCCGGGCGGCTCGGTGGTCAGTTGCACCGCCGCGTCGAGCGCGCCCACTGTGCCAATTGCGCCGCCGCGAACCGGCGGTGGCGATGCGGCTTCCTTTATCCGCCGCCTCGGCGACGGATAGGGA